>NZ_JAOCFV010000069.1:0-22729 GCF_029842145.1 Stenotrophomonas sp. GD03794 | reverse complement strand
CGGTCCTGCCAACCCACACCGCCCCACCTCCGACAGATTGCCGCGATCGGTCGGAACGGCGTTCCGCTCTGGTAGGTGTCGACCTTGGTCGACACGAATGCCTGAAGAACCGGCTTTTGCTTTTGATTTTTTCTTTTGATCTTCCCGCGGTGCGCAGGAAATTGTCCGTGGCCGGGAGGGTGGGTTGGCTGGGGGACGCCGTGAATACGTCCATGTAGGCTCGGTCGCGCCATCCATGGCGCTCACGCCCCCAGCCAACCCACCCTCCCGGCCAACCCAAGAGAACCAGCAAACAACCCACCGCGGAGGGGGCGGCGCCCGATGGCCGGTCTTTCACCCGAACCATGGCATGCTCGGCGCCAAGCCCACCCGGAACCTCCGCCATGCGCCTGTTCACCCGCGTCCTGCCCCTGATGCTGTTGGCCTCCCTGCTCTCCGGCTGCGGCTACAACGCCATCCAGCAGAAGGATGAAGCGGTCAAGGCCAGCTGGTCGGAGGTCATCAACCAGTACAAGCGCCGCGCCGACCTCGTGCCCAACCTGGTGCAGACCGTGAAGGGCTTCGCCAGCCAGGAAGAGCGCGTGCTGACCGAAGTCACCAACGCCCGTTCGCGCGTCGGCCAGATCAACGTCAACGCCGACGACGAAGCCTCGCTCAAGCAGTTCCAGCAGGCCCAGGGCGAACTTGGCAGCGCGCTGTCGCGGCTGCTGGTGGTCACCGAGAACTATCCGGAACTGAAGTCCAACCAGAACTTCCGCGACCTGCAGGCGCAGCTGGAAGGTACCGAGAACCGGGTCACCGTCGCCCGCGGCCGCTATATCCAGCAGGTGCAGGACTACAACACCTACATCCGCTCGTTCCCGCAGGTGATCACCGCCAAGATCTTCGGCTACAAGACCAAGCCGAACTTCACCGTGGACAACGAAGCGCAGATCTCCAACGCGCCGGCGGTCGATTTCGGCAACGCGCCGCAGCAACAGCCGGCACCGCAGCCGGGCCACTGACCGATGCGCCTGGCCACTGCGCTGCTGGCCCTGCTGCTGTGGCTGCCGCTGGCGTCGCAGGCGCAGCAGCTGGCGCCGATTCCGGCGCTGGATTCGCCGGTGGTCGATACCACCGGCACGCTGGACGCCACGCAGAAGCAGGCACTGGTGCAGCAGGCGACTGACCTGCAGCAGCGCAAGGGCAGCCAGCTGCAGGTGCTGGTGGTGCCCAGCACCCAGCCGGAGGACATCGCGCAGTACACCACGCGGGTCTTCGACCAATGGCAGATCGGCCGCAAGGGCGTGGATGACGGCGTGCTGCTGGTGGTGGCCAAGGATGACCGGCGCGTGCGCATCGAACCCGGCTACGGCCTGGAGGGTGCGATTCCTGATGCCATCGCCAACCGCGTCATCCAGGAGTACCTGGTGCCGCGTTTCCGCAGTGGCGACTACGCCGGCGGCATCACCGATGCCACGGCGGTGCTGGTCAAGCTGATCGACGGCGAAACGCTGCCGGCACCGGTCAGCGGCCATCGCGGGCGTGAGCCCAGCGGTGGTGGCGATACCTGGTTCCTGGCGCTGTTCATCGGTGTGTTCGCCGGCAGCATCCTGCGCGGCGTGTTCTCGCGCGTGCCGCGACCGCTGCGAGGCCTTCTCGGCGGCGCCGGTGCAGCGCTGGCGGCGTTCCTGTTCACGTCCACGCTGCTGGCCAGTGGCCTGGCAGGCGTCGTAGGGCTGATCGTGGCCATGCTCTCCGGCCATCCGGGCCGCTTTGCCGGTGGCGGCGGCTGGGGCGGTGGCAGCTGGGGCGGCGGAGGCGGCTTCGGCGGGGGCGGTGGATTTGGTGGTGGTGGCTGGGGTGGCGGTGGTGGCCGCTCCGGTGGTGGCGGTGCTTCGGGGGGCTGGTGATGATCCAACGTCTGTGTCGCCACGTGTTTTCGCCGTCAGTACGGCGCGCGTTCCCGCCCGCCACATTGCAGGCGATCACCGAGGCCATCGCGGCCGGTGAGCAGCGACACGGTGGGCAGGTGATGTTCGCGGTGGAAGCGGACCTGCCGCTGGGCGCGCTGTGGCACAGGGTCACCCCGCGCCAGGCCGCCGAGCATGCCTTCGCCCGCCTGCGCACCTGGGATACCACCCACAACAACGGTGTACTGATCTACCTGCTGCTGGCCGACCACGCGATCGAGATCGTCGCCGACCGGGGCCTGCAGGGCAGGGTCAGCCAAGCGCAGTGGCAGCGGGTCTGCACCCACCTGCGCGAGGGGCTGCGCGGGCCGAACCCGGTCGAGGCGCTGCGTGGGGCCATCGAAGAGGTCTCGACCCTGGTGGAGGGGCACTTTCCGGCCTCGATGCGGTCAGACGATGACGGCCTGCCCAACACGCCCCAGCTCTTTGGTTGAGCCGGGGCCGCACTGGCCCGAGAATAGGCGTTCAACCGCAAGGCACCTTCCATGATCTATTTCCACGACATCGACCCCATCGCCCTCTCGCTGGGGCCGATCAAGGTGCACTGGTACGGCATCATGTACCTGCTCGGCTTCACTGCGGCCTGGCTGCTGGGCCGCAAGCGCATCGCTGACGGGCGCCTGCCGGGTGTCGATGCCAACGGCTTCTCGGACCTGCTGTTCTACGCCATGCTCGGCGTGGTGCTGGGCGGGCGCATCGGCTACATGCTGTTCTACGCGCTGGGCGATTTCCTGCACAACCCGCTGCTGCTGTTCAAGGTGTGGGACGGTGGCATGAGCTTCCACGGTGGCCTGCTGGGCGTGATTGCCGCCTGCTGGTGGTGGTCGCGCAAGCACAAGCTGCACTTCTTCGACACCATGGACTTCATGGCGCCGCTGGTGCCGCTGGGCCTGGGCTTCGGCCGTATCGGCAACTTCATCGGTGCCGAGCTGTGGGGCAAGTACACCGACGGTAGCTGGGGCGTGGTGTTCCCGTCCGGCCTGCCGGCCCCGCTGAACCAGCTGGACCATGCGACGCTGCAGGCGCAGTTCGCCACCGGCGCGCTGAATCAGTTCGCACGCCATCCCTCGCAGCTGTATGAAGCGTTCCTGGAAGGGCTGGTGATGTTCGTGGTGCTGTGGACGGTGTCGGCCAAGCCGCGTCATCGCTACCTGGTCGGTGGCCTGTTCGCGCTGATGTACGGCCTGTTCCGCTTCGCCGTCGAGTTCGTGCGCATGCCCGACAACGGCGTTTACGTGGCCTTCGACTGGCTGACCCGTGGCCAGATCCTCAGCCTGCCGCTGATCGCCTTCGGCCTGGTGCTGCTGGTGATGTCGCGCCGCGCGCCGGTACTGCAGCCGCAGCTGCCGGTGGCCACGGAGGGCAAGGCATGAAGGCCTACCTGGACCTGCTGTCGCACGTGCTGGAACACGGCGCCGAGAAGAGCGATCGCACCGGTACCGGCACCCGCAGCGTGTTCGGCTGGCAGATGCGCTTCGACCTCAACGCAGGCTTCCCGCTGGTCACCACCAAGAAGCTGCACCTGCGCTCGATCATCCACGAGCTGCTGTGGTTCCTGAAGGGCGACACCAACATCGGCTACCTGAAGGACAACCAGGTGCGGATCTGGGACGAGTGGGCCGACGAGAATGGCGACCTCGGCCCGGTCTACGGCAAGCAGTGGCGCAGCTGGGCCACCGCCGACGGCCGCGAGATCGACCAGATGCAGTGGCTGGTGGACGAGATCAAGCGCAACCCCGACTCGCGCCGGCTGGTGGTCAGCGCCTGGAACGTGGGCGAGCTCTCGCAGATGGCGCTGATGCCGTGCCACAACCTGTTCCAGTTCTACGTGGTGGACGGCAAGCTCAGCTGCCAGCTGTACCAGCGCAGCGGCGACATCTTCCTCGGCGTGCCGTTCAACATCGCCAGCTACGCGTTGCTGACCCATATGGTGGCGCAGGCCACCGGGCTGGGCGTGGGCGATTTCGTGCATACGCTGGGTGACGCGCACCTGTATTCGAACCACTTCGAGCAGGCCCGCGAGCAGCTGTCGCGTGAGCCGCGCGCGCTGCCGAAGTTGTGGTTGAACCCGGAGGTGACCGACCTGTTCGGCTTCCAGTTCGACGACATCCGCATCGACGGCTACGACCCGCACCCGGCCATCAAGGCGCCGGTGGCGGTGTGAGCGCAATGAAGCTGTCGATGATCGTGGCGCTGGACCGCAACCGTGGCATCGGCCAGGGCAATGCCATGCCCTGGCACCTGCCGGACGACTTCAAGCACTTCAAGGCGCTCACCCTGGGCAAGCCGATCCTGATGGGGCGCAAGACCGCCGAATCGATCGGCCGCGTGCTGCCGGGGCGGACCAACCTGGTGCTGACCCGCAGCGGCCAGGTGCCGTTCGAGGGCATGCGCGCGGTGGCGTCGCTGGATGAAGCAAAGGCCATTGCGGCGGGCGAGGGCGCCAGCGAGCTGTGCATCATCGGCGGCGGCGAGATTTTCCGTCAGCTGCTGGACCAGGCCAGCGACCTGTACCTGACCTGGGTCGACGCCGAAGTGCCCGCCGATACGCATTTCCCCGAAGTGGATGCGCAGGACTGGCAGGAAGTGAGCAGCGAGCCGCATCCGGCCGACGAACGCCACGCCTACGCGTTCCGCTTCGTGCACTACGTGCGCCGCTGATCGCAATGCACCTGTAGAGCCGAGCCATGCTCGGCTGCTTTCCGCGGACACATCCCATAGCCGAGCATGGTTCGGCTCTACAGGATTGCCTACGGCATCCGGTAATGGCCGATGATCGCGTGCTGGAACAGCAAGTTCTCTTCGCGGGTGCCGCGCGCGATGTTGTGCAGGATCAACGGGGTGCCGTCGGCCCGGCGGCGGTCGGACACGATGCCGACATGCAGCAGGCCGTTGCCGTTGAGCTTCCAGGCGACGATGTCGCCCGCCGCGTAGTCGGCAGCGGAAGCGGTGATTGGCTGCTGCCAGCCCTGCCGCTCGAACCAGCGCATCAGGTTCGGTACGCGCCGATGATCGATGTTGCGGTCCGGCCGTGACAGGCCCCAGATCGCCGGATAGGCACTGAAGTTGCCGCGCATGTCCTCATGCACGCGCGCCTGCAGGTCCAGTCCCAGTTCGCGCAGGGCGCGCACCACCACGTCGGTGCACACGCCGCGATCCAGTGGCACGTCGCCGCCGGGATAGGCCAGCACCTGGTAAGCAGGATCGTAGCGGGTGGTGACGCCGATCTGCGCGCGCGCTGCGGCTACCAATGGTGGCGAAGGGGCCTGCGGCTGCGATGGCGCATGTGCAGCACTATCCGCAGCCGTGGGGGCAGGCGGCGAGCCGGGCTGGCAGCCGCTGGCCAGGGCCAGCGTCAGCAGCAGCACCGTCCATGGTGCCCAGCCGCGCCGCGTCATGCCTGCGGCGAGGTGCTGTTGTTGGGACCGCCGGAGCCACCACCACCGCCACCACGGCGACGACGGCGACGCGGACCGCGGTTGCCCGGGGGGGAAGCGGAGGCGTTGCCGCCGCCCTGCTCCTTGCCCTGCGCCGCAGCGGCGGGGCGCTCGTGGGCCGGTCGCGCCGGCGGGCGGGCGTTGGGCACCGGGGCCGGTACATCGCGGCCCGGCACCTGCACCACGCGCAGTTCTTCGGTATCGAGCTGGATCGCGGTCAGCTTGCCGCCCCAGACCGCACCGGTGTCGATGGCGTGCACGCCCTGGGTGATGGTCAGGCCCAGCGCGGACCAGTGGCCGCAGACGATCTTCAGGTCGCGCTCGACCCGGCCCGGCACTTCGAACCAGGGGTACAGCCCCTGTTCCTGCGTGCCGGGCGTGCCTTTGTCCTCGATGCCGATGCGCCCACGTGGGGTGCAGTAGCGCATGCGGGTGAGCACGTTGATGATCGCGCGCGAGCGGTCGTAGCCAGCCAGGTTCGGTGCCCAGCTTGGCTTGTCGCCATACATGTTGCGGAACAGCTTGCGGTAGCCGGCGCCGTGCAGCTGCACTTCGACTTCGGCGGCATGCTTCTCGGCCATCTGCGTGGTCCACTTCGGCGCCAGGCCGGCATGCACCATCATCCAGCCCAGCTCACGGTCCACGTGCACCAGCTTCTGCAGGCGGAGCCAGTCCAGCAGTTCGTCGCGGTCCTCGGCCTGCACGATGCGCAGCAGGTCCGGGTTGACCTTGCGCTGTTCCTCTTCGGTGCGTGCACCCACGGCCAGCAGCGAAAGATCGTGGTTGCCCAGCACCACCACGCTGTGCTCGCGCAGCGAGTGCACCAGCCGCAGCGTTTCCAGTGACTGGCCACCGCGGTTGACCAGATCGCCGCAGAACCACAGGGTGTCCTGCGCCGGGTCGAAGCGGATCTTCTCCAGCAGTCGCTGGGTGACGTCATAGCAGCCCTGCAGGTCGCCGATCGCCCACACACTCATCGTTCGGCCTCCGTGTCAGTGCAGGGTGCGCGGGATGGCCAGCACGAAAGGTGCGACCGGCGCGGCGAATTCGGTGCCATCGTCGGCGACCATGTCGTAGTGGCCCTGCATGGTCCCGTGATCGGTCCCCAGCATGACACCGGACGTGTAATGGAAGTCTTCACCGGGACGCAGGCGCGGCTGCTCGCCGATCACCCCGTCGCCATCGACATGCTCGACGCGGCCGTTGGCATCGGTGATGCGCCAGTGGCGTGCCACCAGGCGCGCGGCAACGCGCCCCTGGTTGTGGATGCGGATCGTGTAGGCGAACGCATAGCGGCCGTCTTCCGGTGCGGATTGATCGTCGAGGAAGCGCGGCGCGACTTCGACGGAGATGGCATAAACGTCAGCGTCTTCCATACCGGCAGTGTAATCAGGAGGCATTGGCCAAAGCGATGAATTCGGCCACGTCCAACTGTTCGGCGCGGGCATCGGGACGCACGCCGGCGGCGACGAACTGCTCGGCGGACACCACGTTGTTCAGGGCGTTGCGCAGGGTCTTGCGGCGCTGGCCGAAGGCGGCCTTCACCACGTCGGCAAAGCGCTTGTGGTCGTGGATGTTGATCGTGGCCGGGTCACGCGGTACCAGCCGCACCACGGCCGAATCGACCTTCGGCGGCGGCCGGAACGCGCCCGGCGGCACCACGAACAGCGACGTGACCTGGCAGTAGGCCTGCAGCATCACGCTGAGGCGGCCATACACCTTGCTGCCGGGACCGGCGGCCATGCGGTCGACCACTTCCTTCTGCAGCATGAAGTGCATGTCGCGGATCACCGCAGCATGTTCCAGCGCATGGAACAGGATCGGCGAGGAGATGTTGTAGGGCAGGTTGCCGACCAGGCGGATCGGCTGGCCGGCGGCCAGCTCGGTGAAGTCTACGCGCAGCACGTCGCGGTGGACGATGGTCAGCTCGCCCAGCGGTTCGGCGGCGGCGGTCAGCGGTGCGATCAGGTCGCGGTCGAACTCGATCACCGTCAGCGTGGGGTGCACGCGCAGCAGCGGCAGCGTGATCGCGCCCTGGCCGGGGCCGATCTCGACCAGGCGGTCGCCATCTTTCGGGTTGACCGCCATCACGATCTTGTCGATGTAGTGGCGGTCGGCCAGGAAATGCTGGCCAAGCTGCTTCTTGGCCGGGGCGGTGAACACCGGGCCGGAGGGGGAATGCGGGGAATTCATGCGCTCAGTGTACGTTGCCGCGCAAGCTGCGCACACAGCGTCGTTGCCGCCTGCAGGCTGGAGGGATCGGCGATGCCGCGGCCGGCGAGGTCCAGCGCGGTGCCATGGTCCACTGCCACGCGCGGGTAGGGCAGGCCCAGGGTCAGGTTGACCGCCTGTTCGAAGCCTGAGTACTTCAGCACCGGCAGGCCCTGGTCGTGGTACATCGCCAGCACGGTGTCGAAGCCGGCCAGCTTGCCGGGCAGGAAGGCGGTATCGGCCGGCAGCGGTCCGATCAGGTCCATGCCCTCCGTGCGCAGGCGCTGCAGCAGCGGGATGACCAGGTCCAGTTCCTCGCGGCCCAGATGACCGTCTTCACCGGCGTGCGGGTTCAGGCCGAGCACGGCGATGCGCGGCGCAGGCAGGCCAAACTCACGGCGGAGGGCGGCATGCACGGTGCGCAGCGTGTGCTCCAGGCCGGGTGCGGTGATCGCGTCGGCCACCTCGCGCAACGGCAGGTGGGTGGTGGCCAGGGCCACGCGCACGATGTGGTTGGCCAGCATCATCACCACCTTCACTCCGGCCTGGTCGGCCAGCAGTTCGGTGGTACCGCTGTAGGCGATGCCGCCTTCGTTGATGACCGCCTTGTGCACCGGGCCGGTCACCACGCCGTGCAGTTCGCCGGACAGGCAGGCCTGGCCGGCGCCGAGCAGGGCACCGATGACCGCGCCGGCATTGGCCGGATCGGCCTGGCCGAAGCGGCTGGGCGCGGCGTTGCGGACGGCACGCAGGCGCAGATCGCCGGGGACGCGTGCTTCGGCGTCCTCGGGCAGCAGTTGCAGGGGCAGGTTCAGCGCGGCCGCGGCCGCGTGCAGGGTATCCGGGTCGGCGAAGGCCAGCAGCCGGCAATCTTCACGCGGCTGCTGGACAAGGCGGACACACAGCTCCGGGCCGATCCCGGCGGGCTCGCCCGGTACCAGAGCGAGCTCGGGGCGCATCGGTCAGGACTGCGGCGGGGTGGCGGTGTTTTCCGCGCGGTCGCCACTGCGGAAGCTGACGTAGGCTTCGCCACGCAGTTCCTGCAGGAAGCGGTTGTACTCGTCTTCCAGCTTGCGGCGGCCGATGGTCTCGCGGACCTGGGCACGCTGGTTGTCGGTGGTCACGTCGGTCTGGCGGGTGCCCACGCGCTGCACGATGTGCCAACCGGCATCGGTGCGGAACGGCTGGCTGACGCCACCATCCTGGATGCCCGACACCTGCTGGCCGAATGCAGGACCGAACGCATCGGCCGGGAACCAGCCCAGATCGCCACCCTGGCCTCGGCTGTTGTTGTCCTCGGAGGACTCCTTGGCCACGGTCTCGAAGTCTGCGCCGCCGGCAATGCGGGCGCGCAGCGTGTCGATCTTGGCCTTGGCGGCGGCGTCGGTCTGGTGGTCATCCACACGCACCAGGATATGGCGGCCGTGGTACTCGGTGATGGTGTTGCCACTGGCTGCAGCGCTGGCATCACGCACGTCCACCAGCTTCAGCAGCTGGAAGCCGCTGGGGCCGCGGATCGGGCCGACCACTTCGCCGGGCTTCATCTTTTCCATCAGCTGTGCGAAGGCCTGCGGGATTTCATCCAGGCTGCGCCAGCCGAGGTCGCCGCCTTCCAGCGCGTTGGGGCTGTCCGAATAGCGCACGGCGGCGGCATTGAAGTCCAGCTCGCCCTTGTCCAGCAGGCCCTTCACGCCGTCGGCCTTCTTCTGGCCGGTGGCGATCTGGTCGGCGTTGGCACCGTCGGGCAGGGCGATCAGGATGTGCGCCAGGTGGTACTGGTTACCGACCGTGGCCTGCTGCTTCAGCGCGGCATCGACTTCGCCCTCGCTGACGCTGATGCGGCTCTGCGCGAAGCTCTGGCGCAGGCGCTGCACGGTGATTTCGTCGCGCACCGATGCGCGGAAATCATTGAAGTCGATACCGTCATGGGCCAGGCGCTGGCGCAGGGCATCCAGGGTCGAACCGTTCTGCTGGGCGATGGCATTCATCGCCTGGTTCAGCTCCTGGTCGCTGACACGGATGCCGCTGCCTTGGGCGCGGGCGACCTGCAGCTTGACCAGCACCAGGCGCTCGAGCACCTGGCGGCTGAGCACGTCTTCCGGCGGCAGCTGGTTCTCCCGCCCGGCGTACTGCGCCTTGATGTTGGCGATCGCACGCTGGAGCTCGCTCTGCAGGATCACGTCCTCATCGACGACGGCGGCAATGCGGTCGAGCGGCTGCGCCTCCTGGGCAAGCACCTGCAGGGGGGCGGACACGCTGGACACCGCCAGCAGCGAGGCGAGTAGAACGGGGAAGCGCTTGGTCATGGGATCAGATTCGGATCGTAGTCATCGCGGGTCGCCCCGGTGTTGCTGGGCGGCACGAGATAGAGGTCGTCGCGGTTGTAGCCGAGGATAGCACGGCGCAGAGTGCGGTCCGTGTCCTGGCCGATGGAGCTCAGGCCCTTCAGGACGAACTCCACCTGGATGGAGTTGTTCATCTCGCCTTCGCGATTGCGGACATAGCGGCGGCCGACCACACGCACGGCCAGGCAGCAGCTGTCCCACTGGACGCCGCCGATGATTTCCAGCGGCTCCTTGTCCTGCAGCGAGTAGTAATAGCGGCCGACCAGGCTCCAACGCGCATTCAGCGGGTACAGGAACGACAGGTCGGCCTGCTCCAGCAGGGTCCGGTCATGCTTGTTGGCGCCGGCCGGGGCGCCGGCGTTGATGCGGTAGCGATAGCTCAGGTTGATCACGCCATCGTTGGGCATCAGGTAGCGGGCGCGGACGCTGGCCAGATCCTCACGCTTGTACTTCGGGTCCCACTGGTAGGTGGCGCCCAGGGTCCAGCGGTCGTTGATCATGTAGTTGCCGTCGGCGATCCAGGCCGACTTGCCCTTCTCCACCGGGGCGCCGCCCGGCGTCGTGCTGACCCGCGATTCATCGAAGTACTGGATCTGGCCGATCGAGGCCGAGAAGCGCTCCTTGCCGGTGGTCTGGTCGATGAAGCGGGTACTCAGTGCCAGGGTCAGCTGGTTGGCATCGTTCTGGCGGTCGGCGCCGGTGTAGCGCGAATCGCGGAACAGCTGGCCCCAGCTGAAGGTGAAGTCACGGGTATCGAAGATCGGCAGCTCATCCTGGTTGCGGTAGGGCGTGCGCAGGTAGAACAGGCGCGGTTCCAGTGTCTGCAGGAAGGACTTGCCGCGGATGCTGGTCTCGCGGTCGAAGAACAGGCCGGCGTCGATGCTGCCGATCGGCAGGCTGCGGCTGGGCGACGTGTTGCCGCGCAGCTGTTCCGGCGTGGCCGTGGTCGGGTCGATGCCCTGCGAGCGCAGGATCTGGGCCTGGATGCCATTGACGCCGTCAACCAGGCCGCGATCCAGCTGGTAAGCCGTGTAGCGATAGGCCAGGGTCGGGGTGATGTACCACGCCGCGCCGCTGATCGGGAACGACACGTAGGGCTTCAGGTCCAGGCGCGAGCCACCGCTCACGCCGACCCCGGACCGCTGCTGGATGCCGTTGCGCGTGTACTGCAGATCCTCGCCGGCGCTGGCGTCGTACTTGAAGTTGACGTCGTCGTGGGTGAAGCGCACGGCCTCGGCGTAGATGCCGGTTTCCAGCCACGGCAGGATCGGCTTGTCCCAGTTGAAGTACAGGCGCGGCTGGCGGTTGTAGGGCAGCGCGCTCTCGTTGAGCGTGTAGTCGGTCAGCTGCCAGCGGTCGGCCATGATCCCGGCCGTCCAGTTCTTGCCGGTACCGTACAGGCCGATGGTGCTCTGCAGGTTGGACGCGGTCACACCGACCAGGCGGTTGGCGAAGTCCTCGACATAACGCTCGTCGCTGACCCAGGCCAGGTTGGCGCGGGCCTGCCAGTGGTCGTCCACGTTGTGGTAACCGGAAAACATCACGCGTCCGCGGTCGCGGTCGCGCAGGCGGTCGTTGGGCATGAACGATGTCAGCACCTCGCCACGGCCGCCGTTGTAGAGGTAGCGGAACTCGTTGTCGAGCAGCAGGCCGCGCCGGCTCATGTAGCGCGGGGTCAGCGTATCGTCGTAGTTCGGCGCCAGATTGAAGTAGATCGGCTGCGCGTAGTCGACGCCGTTGCGGCCGGACATGCCCAGCTGCGGGAACAGCAGGCCGGTCTTGCGGCGATCATCGATCGGGAACTTGAAGTACGGCGCCCACAGCACCGGCACCTTGCCGATGCGCAGCACGGCGTTGCGGGCCGTACCGAAGCCTTCGTCGTTGTCCACTTCGATCTGCGGCGCCGACAGCTTCCACACCGGCTGCGACGGGTCGCAGGTGGTGTAGGTGGAGCGGTGCATCTGGCCGACCGCGCCCTGCAGGTCGACTGATTCGGCATCGCCGTTGCCCCGGCGCGACACCAGCTGGTACTTGATGTCGGAGATCTTGTGGGTGTCGCTTTCCTGGTTGCCCTCGGCGCGCTTGGCGATCATCCGGATCGACCCGTCCTGGTAGCGGACATTGCCGTCGGCGATGTAGTTGCCGGTCTCGGTATCGAAGCTGAGCTTGTCGGTGCCGACGAACTGGTCGCCGCGGCGCAGTGCCACGTTGCCCTCGTACTGCGGCACGGTGGTGGTGCCCAGCAGCTGGTCACCCTCGATGTCGGTCGGCTGGTTCTCGCGCGCGGCGGCGGCGCTGGCCTTGTCCTGGCCGGGAACCGGGGTGGGGGCGTCGGTGAACGCGGGAATGACGTCGGTGGCCGGGCACAGGCCCCAGTTGAGCGGCTTTTCATCGGCCATCGCCGGCAGGCTGATGGCGATGCTCAGAGGCAGGGGAAGCAGGCGGAGGGCTCGGCGCACGCGGTTCGGATTCGGGCGAAAACGGACGGTAGCTTGCCCCATCCCTTGCATAGGGGCAATGAAGGGCGCCGCAGGGGGCCGGTTCGGGTTCATCCGGCGGCGGCGCTGGAAGCCGGTGACATCAGGGCCTGGACGTGGGCCACGCTGCACTCGGCCAGGGCCTGCAGGTCGTAGCCGCCCTCCAGCATCGACACCACCCGGCCGGCCGCGTGACGACGCGCCAGCGCGTGCAGTTCACGGGTGATCCAGGCGAAATCGTCGGTCTCCAGCATCAGGTCGGCCTGCGGGTCGCGCAGGTGGGCGTCGAAGCCGGCCGAGATCAGCAGCAGCTGCGGACGGAAGTCGTCGATGGCCGGCAGCATCTCGTCGGCCCAGACATTGCGGAAGCGGAACCCCCCACTGCCCGGCGGCAGCAGGATGTTCATCAGGTTGCCGGCACCGCGGTCGCGGCGCAGGCCGGAATTGGGAAACAGTCCGGCCTGGTGGGTGCTGTAGTACGAGACCCGGGCATCGTGCTGGAAGATGTCCTGGGTGCCGTTGCCGTGGTGGACATCGAAATCGACCACCGCGATCCGCTCCAGGCCATGGCGGTCGCGGGCATAGGCGGCGGCGATGGCGATGTTGTTGAGCAGGCAGAAGCCCATCGCCGTGCTGCTGGTGGCGTGGTGGCCCGGCGGGCGTACCGCGCAGAAGGCCAGCGGGTCGTCGCCCAGCATCACCGCATCGACCGCGGCCACGCCGGCGCCGGCGGCATGCACAGCGGCGCTGGCCGAGCCGGGTGAGGTCCAGGTGTCCATGTCCAGCTGGCGCAGCGGTGCGGTCTGCGGTTGCAGCACGAAGTCGAGCAGGGCGCTGTCGTGGACCCGGGTCAGTTCACCGAACTTGGCCGGTGGTGCTTCGCGCCACTCCAGCTGGCCGGGGAACGCGGCGTGCAGCGCGTCCAGCACATGCTGCAGGCGTTGCGGGCACTCGGGATGGCCCGGACCGGGGTCATGCAGCAGGCAGGATGGGTGGGTATAGACCAGCATCGTGCCGACTCAGCGCTGGCGCTGCTGTGGCTGCCACAGCGCTTCGCCATGGCCATCGGCGCGGGCCAGTACGCGGGCCAGCACGAACAGCAGGTCCGACAGCCGGTTGAGGTACTGCAGCGCCTCGCTGCGCACGGCCTCCTGGCGGGCCAGGGTGACCGTCTCGCGCTCGGCGCGGCGGACGATGGTGCGGGCCAGATGGCAGCGCGCGGCGGCTTCGCCACCGGCCGGCAGGATGAACTCCTTCAGCATCGGCAGGTCGGCATTGTAGTGGTCCAGCTGCTGCTCCAGCGCCGAGATATCGGCAGCGTGGATCGCGGCATGGCCGGGAATGCAAAGCTCGGCGCCCAGGTCGAACAACTGGTGCTGCAGATGCACCACCAGCGCGCGCACGTCCTCGGGCAGTGGTGCTGCCAGCAGCAGGCCGAGCGCGGCATTGGCCTCGTCGACGGTGCCGTATGAGGCGACACGGGCGTCATCCTTGGCCACGCGCTGGCCGTCGCCAAGGCCGGTACTGCCGTCGTCGCCGGTGCGGGTGTAGATGCGCGAGAGGCGATGACCCATGGCGCGGCTCAGTGGCGGATGTCGCGGCGGGCCTGCTGGAGCTTCAACACCTGCTCCACGGCCAGCTGCAGCGCGGCAGCCAGCGCCACATAGATCGCCGTGGTGCGCAGGTAGGGCCCGAACCACTGTGCGTAGTTCTGTGCCCAACCGGCCAGCGTCGGTTCGGCCACGTTACGGCTGGTCCAGTAGAAGCCGCCCTGCGCCAGCAGGTGACAGACCGCCACCGAGGCGACCAGCAGCAGCGCGCCCTTGGCCAGTACCGGCCAGCGCGCACTCTGGTAGTTGCGGCCCAGCAGCATGCCGCCGGCCCACAGCGAGAAATAGGCCGGCAGCAGCAGCCAGTAGCCCGGGGAGACGCAGTAGTGCTGCCAGAAATCCAGGCCGCTGCTGCGGATCACGATCCAGTCCACCAGCACCGCGAACACCATCAGCAACGGGAACGCCCAGCGGGTCCAGCGCGCCAGGTAGAAGCCACCGATGAAGAACACGGCCCAGGAGGCATCGGGGATCGCCGCGAAGTGATTGACCCGGGTCGCCGCCAGCAGCAGTACGAGTACGGACAGGACGAAGGCGCGGTTGGCGGTGTCGGACATGGTGGGGGCCCGGAGCGGATTCAGGTTTCATTCTAGCCCGCCGCGCAGGTTGGCGCAGGTCGGGGGGCGTTGGGTGTTCGGGCGGGGCGAGCGCGTATCATGAACACCATGAGTGAACGACATGACGTGCTGATCGTCGGTGGCGGCCTGGTCGGCGCCAGTTTGGCCATTGCCCTGGACCGCCTGGGCCGCGATGTGGGCCTGCTCGAGGCCAGCCCGGCCGGCGAGCTGCCGGCGGTGTTCGACCAGCGCAACCTCAGTTTCGCCGCGGCCACCGTCAACGCGCTGACCGCGCTGGGGGTGATGCAGAAGCTGGCGATGGCGCCGGGCCCGATCCGGCGCATCCATGTGAGCCGTGCCGGTGATTTCGGCCGCGTGCAGCTTGAAGCAGCCGATTACGACCGGCCCTGGTTCGGCCAGGTGGTGGTGGCGCGTGACTTCGGCCAGGCGCTGGAAGCGCGCCTGCAGGAACTGCCACGGCTGCGCCGTTACCGGCCGATGCGGTTCCTGGGCCTGGGCGAGGTGGTCGACGGCTACCGCCAGGTGCGGGTGGCCGACGAGGCCGGCGAGCGCGTGCTGCTGGCACGGCTGGTGGTCGGTGCCGATGGCACCACCAGCGGTGTGCGCGGCGCACTGGGCATCGAGGTCGACCGGCATGATTTCCAGCAGACCCTGTTCGTGGCCCGCGTGCGCAGCCAGCGCGCGCCGGATGGCACGGCCTGGGAGCGGTTCACCGATACCGGCCCGACCGCCCTGCTGCCGCGCGGCGACCGCCACTTCGGCACCGTGCATGGCGTGGCGCGCGACCAGGCCGATGCGGTGATGGCGCTGGACGACGCGGCCTGGCTGCAGCGGCTGCAGGATGCGATCGGCTGGCGTGCCGGCCGCCTGCTCGAATCTGGCCCGCGCAGCGCTTACCCGCTCATTCAGGTGCTGGCGCGCGCGCTGGCCGGTGAACGCACGGTGCTGCTCGGCAATGCCGCGCAGACCATCCATCCGCTGGGTGCGCAGGGCTTCAACCTGGGCCTGCGCGATGCGCTGACCCTGGCCGAACTGCTGGAGGATGCGCATGAGGATGCCGGCAATGATGCACTGCTGCAGGCCTATGTCGCGCGCCGCGAAGAGGACCGCCGGCAGACGGTGGCGTTCTCCGGTGGGCTGGCGCGCCTGACCAGCAACCCGGCGCCGCTGATGCGGCCGCTGCGCAGTCTCGGCCTGGTGGCCGCGCAGCGCGCGTCGGTGCAATCGATGCTGGTCGGTGGCGCAATGGGCTTCCGTGGCGAAGTGCCGCGGCTGTGCCGTGGAGAAGCCGCATGAGCCGGCGTGCGCGCCTGGACGTGGCCATCGTCGGGGGCGGCGTGGTCGGTGCCGCCTGTGCGCTGGCGCTGGCCGATGCCGGTCTGTCGGTTGCGCTGGTGGAGGGCCGCGAACCCGCGCCATGGCAGGCCGCGCAGCCGGACCTGCGGGTGTTCGCCTTCGCCGCCGACAACGTGCAGCTGCTGAACCGCCTCGGCGTGTGGCCGGCCATCGCGCAGGCCCGCGCCTGGCCCTACCGGCGCATGCAGGTGTGGGATGCGGCGGGTGGTGAGGATCTGTTGTTCGACGCCGATCGCTTCGGTCGGCGCGAACTGGGCTACATCGTCGAGAACGGCCTGCTGCAGGACCGCCTGTGGTCGGCACTGCCGGCGGCGGGTGTGCAGCTGCACTGCCCGGCACGGGTGGACGCGCTGGAGCAGGACGAGGAAGGCGTGCGCCTGCGCCTGGATGACGGGCGCCGCCTGGAAGCGGCGTTGGCGGTGGCCGCCGACGGCGCCGAATCGACCCTGCGCCAGCTGGCCGGGATCGAGGTCGAGCGCCACGACTACCACCAGCGTGGCGTGGTGGCCTACGTGGACAGCGATCTTCCCAACCAGGCCACGGCCTGGCAGCGCTTCCTGCCGAGCGGGCCACTGGCGCTGCTGCCGGTGGCCGAGCGCCGCAGTTCGATCGTCTGGACCCTGCCCGAAGACGAAGCTGTTCGCGTGCTGGCCTTGGACGAGGACGCCTTCAACCGCGAGCTGACACGGGCCTTTGCTGCGCGCCTGGGCGAACTGCGGCTGGCATCACCGCGTGCGGCCTTCCCGCTGCGTCGCCAACTGGCCCGTCACTACGTGGCTGGCCGCGTGCTGGCGCTGGGTGATGCTGCGCATGTGGTGCATCCGCTGGCCGGGCAGGGCGTGAACCTGGGCCTGCGCGATGTCGCCGCCCTGCAGCAGTGGCTGGCGCCGTCGGCCGAACGCCGCGGCCAGCCGCGGCTTTCACCGCAGCGCCTGCAGCGCTGGGCACGCGAACGGCGCAGCGACAACCACATCGCCGCCTACAGCTTCGATGCGATCAACCGCCTGTTCTCCAACGACGAAATGCACCTGACCCTGGCCCGTGGACGCGCACTGGGCTGCGTCGGCAAATGGCCGCCGCTGGTGCAGGCGTTCTGGAAGCGCGCCGCCGGGGTCTGACCGGAATACCGGCCGCTCTGGCAGGTGCCAACGCCGCTCTGGTAGGTGCCAACCTTGGTTGGCACAAGGCTGGAAATACCCTCGCCTTATCTGAGCCCAGGATGCCTGATGGATGTGCCAACCAAGGTTGGCACCTACCAGAAGCGGGCTCCGTTACCGCCGTTGATCCACGCCATGCGTGGATGAAGATCGCGCCGGTGGATCAATCAACCAGCCAACCAGCCAGGTCGGCACGGTCCAACTTGCCGCGGTGCCTGCGATCCAGTGAATTGAATTCATCGGCCAGCGCCGGGTTGGCCTGTGCTTCCTGGCGGCTGATGAAGCCATCGCCGTTCACGTCGAGGTCGCTGAAGCGGATGCGGTACTGGCCGATCACGCTGCTCGGTTCCAGCGAGCGAACGGTGACCTGTGCTTCGCCGGCCGGCTGCGGAATCTCGACGCTGCCGGTGACCAGGCCGGCGCCTAGCGGTTGCTGGCGGATGGCGCCGCCGGTCGGGCCCAGCGGCTGGCTCTGCGCCGGCGTGGACGGGCCGTGTTGGGCCATGGCCGGTACCGAGGCCAGCAGGGCGGTCAACAGCAGGGCGGAACGCGGAATGTTCATGACAGGCTCCTTGCCAGAGGGTACCGGGAGCGTACTCCCGGCAACCTGTGCCGCCGATGACGGATCAGCGCAGCGGCGAGGCCAGCACGGTGATCTCTTCACGATCGTGATAGAGCTGCTTGGCACGCACCACCAGCGGCTTGCCGGCCTGGTCCTGGAACAGGTCCAGGCACAGCCGGGTCTCGTCCCAGCGCTTCTTCATCGGCAGCTTCAGATTGAAGATCGCGTGCCTGCACCAGCCTTCGCGGAACCAGGTGGCCATGCGTTCGGCCACGCGGCGCGGCTGCTCGACCATGTCGCAGACCATCCAGTCCAGCGGCTGTTCCGGGTGCCAGTGGAAGCCATCGGCGCGCAGGTGCTCGACCAGGCCGGTGTCCAGCACATGCTGGCGCAACGGGCCGTTGTCGACGCTCAGTACGTGCATGTGCTGGCGGGTCAGCACCCAGGTCCAGCCGCCCGGTGCGGCACCCAGGTCGGCCGCGCGCATGCCGGGCTTGGCCAGCGCTTCGCGTTCTTCCGGCGTCAGCAGGGTCAGCAGTGCTTCGTCCAGCTTCAGCGCCGAACGCGAAGGCGCTTCGGGCAGCAGTTTCAATCGCGGAATGCCCAGTGCCCAGGGTGCGCTGTCGGCCGGGTCGGCCACGCAGACGAAGGCATGGGTGCCGTCGACGAACACCACGTGCAGGCGCGGCAGGCGGTCGTTCGGCTTGTCGGTGAGCTTGCCGGCCTTGCGCAGCGCCGGGCGCAGCGCGTTGCCGAAGGCACGGGCCAGCCCGGACAGCGGCTTGCCGGCGTCCGAATCGGGATGTTCCACCCACAGGTCGCCGAAGCGCGGCGCATCGGCCAGCACCTCCAGCATCGGGGTGATGCGGTCGGCCGGGTCCAGCTGCGGCAGCTCGGCCAGCACCACCAGCTTCTGCCGCGCGAAGATCAGCTCGCGCCAGCGCAGGCGCGGCGCCAGGGCGGCGGCTTCGTCGCACATGAACAGCACGTAGCCATCATTGCGCTGGGTGCGCGCGTAGCCGGCGAAACCGGCTTCACCGGCGCGGAACTGCAGTTCGCCGGCCAGCTCGGGCTCGAAGCCCTGCCGGCACAGGCACAGCAGGCCGATGCCGGTCTCAGTAACGGGCGCCATCGCTTTCCCCATAGGCGCGCAGCACGCTGCGTGCGGCGTCGCGGTTCAGGCCCTGCACCACTTCGATGCCGCGCTTGTTGAGCTCGCCCACCCAGTCAGCCGGCAGCGGGCCTTCGTCGAACGGGGTCAGTTCCTCGACGTCGGCCGAGTTGGCGCCGATCAGCAGGCGGTCGATGCCGGCCCACACCGTGGCGCCGTAGCACTGGCAGCACGGCTGCGAACTGGTGGCCAGGGTGACCGGCGACAGCACCGCGTTCAGGCGCGGGGTCTGCAGGCGCTGCTGGGCCAGCATGTAGGCCATGTTCTCGGCGTGTGCCAGCGAGGTCGCGTGCGGCATCACCCGGTTCACGCCGGCAGCGATCACCTTGTCATCCGGGCCGAACACCACCGCACCGAACGGGCCGCCACTGGCGTGCTCGACGTTCAGCCGCGACAGCTCGATCGCCAGCGCGACCTTGGCCTCATCGCCCGGATATCGACGATCCAGGTCGATCTGGTCGTGGATCCAGGCGGGAAGGGTCAGGTGGACTTGCGCGTACAGCATCGCGGGGGTGCCTCGTGTGGGATGGAAGAAAGTGCGGTTGCTTGGGAAACCGGCGCGCAGTGTAGCCGCACCGGCCTGTACCGGGTGTGGCGAGGGGTCAGCCCGGCGAGCCGGTGCGGATCACCACGTACTGCTTGCGGAATTCCAGCCCAGCCTGCGGCCAGCTGGCCGCGTAGGCGCGCAGCAGGGGCAGGGCGGCGGCGAAGTCGTGGCCGTTGACCCGGCAATCGGCCTCGCACAGGCCGTCGGCATCGCGCGAGGCGAACAGGCGGATGGCGAGGAACTGGCGGGCTTTCAGCAGCTCGTCGAAGGCCTCCATGCTGCGCGTGAACAGGCAGCAGGGGCAGGAGCCGTGGTCGTCCTCGCTGCAGGTGGAGGCATCCACCTCCTGTGCGCGATAGTGCGCCAACGGCCCCAGCACCACGGTGCGCTGCAGTTCTTCGCCTTCGTCGGCGCCCGGATAGGTCAGGCCCAACATCGGCAGGCCCTGCGCGTCTGCGGCGCCGACGGCGGTCTGCAGCGTCGCCAGGTCCACCCGCACCCAGGCCTGGAAGCCGGACAGCAGCGACGCCTGTTCGTCGGCTCCGTTGGCGTGCTGGTACTCGAACAGGCCATCGGCGAACAACACCGGATGCTGGGCCTCGATGACGGTGGAGGTCTGCCAGCCGCCGTTGTCGCGCGCGTGCGCGGCCATCGCGTGCGGGGTCAGGCGCAGGCCGCTGTCCAGCAGCAGCGCGCCGCCGTCGGCGCGGCAGGCGATGCCGGCGTCCTGCAGGACCTGCTGCAGCAGCGGAAGGAGAGCGGCGGAGGTCGTGGTCATGTCAGGCCTGTGGATGGATGGGGTGGAGCATCCAGGCAAGGCCTGGGGATCTAGTGGTCGAGCGCGTCGAGTTCGGCGCGATATCGCTGCGCGTCGGGCTGCTGTTGCGGATCGTTGCCGTGGTCGCGCAGCCAGGTTTCCAGCTCGCGGCGATAGTCCGCGCGGAAATCGGCATTGCCCGGGCTGAAATGCAGCTTGCGTGCCGCCACCTCCACCCGCTCGCGCGCGCTGGCACGGGCCTGGGCGATGCCGTGCGGTGATTCGTTGGTGAGGATGACGAAGTTGCGCGGGAAGCCCGGCGTGTACTTCACCACGAATGGCTGGTTCTGCGCCGGGATGCGGATGGCGTTTTCCAGCGGCCACAGCGAAGCGGTATTGGTGTGGAACACCACCTCCACATCGCGCCCTTCGGCAGTGCGCAGCACCGCTTCGTAGCGCCAGATGTACTGCTCGTTGAGCGTGGAGTTGGTTTGCTCGGCCTTGACGATCACCGCTTCACCACGCTCGCCCACCACGTTGAGGAAGGCGGCGTTGAGGAAGTGGCCGAGGAAGATGTTGAGCATCGCCAGCGGGAACACCACGATGGCGTAGCCCGGAAAGCGCCGCCACCACGAGACCAGCCCGGCCAGCACCATCGCTGCAAAGAACGTCAGCAGCGGATGCTGCGAGATGAACCAGAGCAGGGCGGAGAGGGCGGTGATCATCGTCGGATTCGTGCGGGCGCCTTCCCGGCGCCCGCGCAGGTCCTCAGGCCGACCAGGTGTCGCGCAGGGTCACGCTGCGGTTGAACACCGGCTTGGCCTCGGTGTGGTCGCGGCGGTCGGCAACGAAGTAGCCGGTGCGCTCGAACTGGAACGACTGCTCCGGCGCAGCGCTGGCCGCGGCCGGCTCGACATAGCCGGTGACGGTGCGGCGCGATTCCGGGTTGAGGTAATCACGGTAGGTCTTGCCTTCCGATTCGTCGTCCGGGTTCGGCACCGAGAACAGGCGGTCGTACAGGCGGATCTCGGCCGGCAAACCATGCACGGCGCTGACCCAGTGGATGGTGCCCTTGACCTTGCGGTTGGCGCCTTCCATGCCCGGACGCGATTCCGGATCCAGCCAGCCACGCAGTTCGGTGATGGTGCCGTCGGCATCCTTGATCACTTCGTCGCAGCGGATGATGCCGGCGCCGCGCAGGCGCACTTCGCCACCCGGCACCAGGCGCTTCCAACCCTTCGGCGGCACTTCGGCGAAGTCCTCGCGGTCGATCCACACTTCGCGTGCGAACGGCACTTCGCGGCTGCCGAAGCTCTCGTCCTTCGGGTGGTTGCTGAAGGTCAGCTGCTCTTCATGGCCTTCCGGCAGGTTGGTCAGCACCAGCTTGACCGGGTCGACCACCGCCATGCGGCGCGGCGCTGCACTGTCCAGGTCTTCGCGCAGCGCGCCTTCCAGCACGCTGAAGTCGATCAGCGAATTCTGCTTGCTGATGCCCACGCGCTCGGCGAACAGGCGCATCGCGGCGGGGGTGTAACCACGGCGGCGCAGGCCCTGCAGGGTCGGCATGCGCGGGTCTTCCCAGCCGTCCACCAGCTGCTCGGTAACCAGCGCCATCAGCTTGCGCTTGCTCATCACCGTGTAATTGATGTTCAGGCGCGAGAACTCGATCTGGCGCGGCTTGGCGGCTTCGCGCGGCAGGCCGGCGTCGACCAGCGGCTGGGTCAGCGCGTCGTCGTGCGCGAAATCGACGTTGTCCACGCACCAGTCGTACAGCGGGCGGTGGTCTTCGAATTCCAGCGTGCACAGCGAGTGGGTGATGCCCTCGATCGAGTCGCCCAGCGCGTGCGCGAAGTCGTACATCGGATAGATCGGCCACGCGTTGCCGGTGTTCTGGTGCTCGACGTGCTTGATGCGGTACAGCGCCGGATCGCGCAGGTTGATGTTGCCGCTGGCCATGTCGATCTTCGCGCGCAGGGTGCGCGCGCCATCCGGGAATTCACCGGCGCGCATGCGGCGGAACAGGTCGAGGTTTTCCTCGACGCTGCGGTCGCGCCACGGCGACGGGCGGCCCGGCTCGGTCAGGGTGCCGCGGTAGGCGCGCACTTCCTCGGCCGACAGGTCGCAGACATAGGCCTTGCCCTGTTCGATCAGCTTCTCGGCGGCCAGGTAATAGGTCTGGAAGTAGTCCGAGGCGTGGCGCAGCTCGTTCCAGCTGAAGCCCAGCCAGCGCACGTCGTCCTGGATTGCGGCCACGTATTCCGGGTCTTCCTTGGCCGGGTTGGTGTCGTCGAAGCGCAGGTTGCAGACGCCGCTGAACTCGCCGGCGATGCCGAAGTTCAGGCAGATCGACTTGGCATGACCGATGTGCAGGTAGCCGTTCGGTTCCGGCGGGAAACGGGTCTTGATCGCCTGGTGCTTTCCGCTGGCCAGGTCCTCGCGCACGATCTGGCGGATGAAATCGCGCTTTTCGTGGCTGTCGGCGGGGGTCTCGGGGCTGGCGGGGGTGTGCTCGGACATGAGTCGGCGAAAAGAAAGGCAGAAAGACCAACAGTCTAGCGCGTACCGGGCA
>NZ_JAOCFV010000068.1:0-22882 GCF_029842145.1 Stenotrophomonas sp. GD03794 | reverse complement strand
GCGATGAGCCTGCTGGCCTGGATCGGGATGTTCGCCGCCTGGAGCCTGTTCGCCACCTGGGTGCTGCGCTGGGGTGGCGCGGCCTGGATGGAAGGCTGGAAGTCGCTGGCCTTCGTCGACAGCTGGGGCAGCCTGTGGGACGAAGCGCAGATCAAGCTCTACTTTCTCTGCCTGTGGATCGTTTACGGCCTGTGGTTCCTGGCCGGCCTGTTCGTACCGGAGTGGCGCGGTTTGCCGTGATGCCTCTGCGTCGGTAGTGCCGGGCATGCGATCATCCCCCCATGAAGATCTATCTTGTCGGCGGCGCCGTACGCGACCGCCTGCTGCAGCGCCCTGCCGGCGACCGTGACTGGGTGGTGGTTGGCGCCACGCCCGCGCAGATGGAAGCGCAGGGCTACACCGCCGTCGGCCGCGATTTCCCGGTATTCCTGCACCCGAAGACCGGCGAGGAATACGCGCTGGCGCGCACCGAGCGTAAATCCGGCCGCGGCTATCGCGGCTTCGTGGTCGATGCCGATCCGGCGGTAACGCTGGAAGAAGACCTGCAGCGCCGCGACTTCACCATCAACGCGATCGCCTGCGATGAGGAGACCGGCACGCTGGTCGATCCTTACGGTGGCGTTCGCGATCTTGAGCTGCGCGTGCTGCGCCACGTCGGCCCTGCGTTCGTGGAAGATCCACTGCGCGTGCTGCGCGCGGCGCGCTTCATGGCGCGCTTCGCGCCACTGGGCTTCACCGTCGCCGAAGAGACCATGGCGCTGATGCGCGAGGTCGCCGCCAGTGGCGAGCTGGACGCGCTGGTGCCGGAACGCGTCTGGCAGGAACTGCGCAAGGCGCTGGTCAGTGAACGGCCCTCCGCCTTCCTGCGCACGCTGCACGATGCGCAGGCACTGGGCCCGATCCTGCCCGAGCTCGAAGCGCTGTATGGCGTGCCGCAGCGTGCCGAATTCCACCCGGAAGTCGATACCGGCATCCACCAGGAAATGGTCAGCGACATGGCCGCAAAGCTGGCACCGGGTGATGACCTGGTCGGCTTCGCTGCCCTCACCCACGACCTCGGCAAGGGCCTGACCCCGCCGGAGGAATGGCCGCGCCACATCATGCACGAGCAGCGCGGCATCAAACCGCTGAAGGCATTGTGCGCGCGGTTGAAGATTCCCACCGAGCACCAGCAACTGGCCGAAGCGGTCTGCCGCGAGCACTTGAACGTGCACCGCATCGACGAACTGCGCGATGCCACCGTGCTGGAACTGCTGGGCCGCTGCGATGCACTACGCCGGCCGGAACGCGTGGCCCGCATCGCACTGTGCTGCGAGGCCGACAAGCGCGGCCGGCTCGGTTTCGAGGACGCCAACTACCCACAGGGCGAAACGCTCAAGCGCCTGCACCAGGCGGCGCTGTCAGTGCAGGCGCGGGATCTGGATACCACGCATCTGAAGGGTCCCGCCATCGGCGAAGCACTGGCCAAGGCGCGGGTGAAAGCCATCGCCGCCGCCCGCTGAAGCACCGGGTAGTGCCGGTCGCTGGCCGGCACCTTCACATCTCCCGTCTATCGACGACGCTTGCGCGAAAAATGGTCGACAGCATGAGCACCCAACAAGATGGGTTGCATCAAGAGGAACAGCCATCCACCCAACCGGAGCGTCTCCACCGGATTGAACCGGGTGATGAACGCAGCTGCCAGTGCCAAACCCGCAAGAAGGCCGATCTCATAGACCCACAGCGATCGGCTAGAACGCTTGCCCACGATGCTCCTCTCCATTGAACAGGACGCACTTGCAAGCCATCGCCGCCGTCCGGCACCACGGGGAGTGCCGGCCGCTGGCCGGCACCCAGACAATCCCTGGATTCAGTGCGCCATGCCGCGGGTGATCGCCGCCGCACGCTGCTTCAGCTGGGCCACGGCATCGGGAATCATCTCCATGCCCACGTCCAGGCCCGGGTTCAGCACCAGGCCGACGCCGTCGCCGATACCGGCCAACAGCGCGTGCACCGCAATCGGCATGGCATGGGCGAACTGCGGCAGCTGCTCGTGCCACAGGCCAGCACGCTCGGGCGCGGTGAACACCGCGAACATCGGCTCGCCGCTCTCGCTGGTCAGCACCAGCGGCGAGATGCTCTCGTCCCAGGCGCCATCTTCACCAATGGCCTTGTCCAGCAGCACGAACGCCGTCGAGGTCAGCAGGCCGTCGAGGAACTGCGCTGCGGTCAGCGTGCCGTCCTGGGCCTGCAGCAGGCGCACCTCGAGGTCGTTGAGGGGTTCGAACGGGGTGTCGTGGTCCATGGTCGGTTCCGGTACGTGATTGCAGGACAGACTTTAACAGCCCCGGCCCTCAACCGATGAATCCGTGCCGCCACAGCCAGCCCAGCGCGGCCAGCCCGGCCACGACCACCAGCATCAGCGGCAGGCCGAAGCGGTGCCGCCACGGGATCGGCACCCCACCCAGCTGCTGGTCCATGGTCTCGGTATCCAGCACCCAGCCGTGCGCGCACCGGGTGCAGGCCAGCTCGTAGCGGCGCTGGTAGGTTAGGCCGAACAGCAGGTCGATGCGCGCCATCCTGTAGCGCAGCTGGGGCGCGAACTCGGTTTCCGTCTGGCAGCGCAGGCAGTGATGCGCTTCGGTGGGGCCGACAACCACCACCCGTTCCTGCTGGCCGATCAGGATCATGGATCAGCGGCCCTGGCAGGCGGGTTGGGCCAGCAGCCAGGCTTGGGCGGCGGCCAAAGTGGCGGCATCACCCTCGATGCGCTGGTCGGGCTCGATCTTCAACCCATCACCACGATCATTGCGGTCGCGCATCACGGTGGTGGTCAACAACAGGCGGCTGCCATCGGCCAGTGTGCGCACGTTGTTGCCAGTCGAGACCCCTGCCGTCGGCTGGCCGAAGCTGCGCGTCTGCGCACGGCCACGCCACGCCAGCGCCGAGGCCTCGCCCGAACTGCCGGTACGCTGTCCGAACAGCACCGCCACCGGCGCGCCAGGCTGCCGCAGCACATAGCCGGTCTGGCCGAAGTCCAGCACCGGCTTGCCTGCACGCTGCACGGCGGTCGCGGTCAACGTCCAGCGCTCCGGCCCCTGTGCGGTTTCGAACGACCCCACATCTTCGTTGTTCACCACCGAGGTGCGCAGCAGCGGTGCCATGCCCAGCAGCATCGGCCACATGTTGCCACCGCTGTTGTCACGCAGGTCGACGATCCAGCCACAGCGCATGCCGTCGTCCTTGCTGCGGATGACCTGCTGCCACCGCGCGGCGCGCTGGATGTTCTGGCGGAACGCTTCCTGTGGCGTCGCGCCGGGCGTGGAGGCATATCCCTCGATGACCAACCAGCCGATGCGCGCATCCACCGCATCGGCGGCCTTGGCCCTTTCCACGGCGGCGGCGCCGACCTGCTGCGCGCGCGCAAGGGATTCGCTCTGGCGCTGGGTCGTCGTCCATACGCCATGATTGCCCGTGCTGACCGCAATGGCTTCGCGCAGCAACGCCAGCCGCTTCACGGGGTCACCCTGCACCGATTGCAGTCGTGTGCGGGTGCCAGGCCAGTCCACCCGGTCGCGATACAGCGCCTGCCGTTCAAGCAGGTTGAGGATCTCGGCCTCCGCCTCCGGCGAGGGCACCTCGATTGCCTTGGGCGTATCGGCCATGGCGTTGGCAGCCACCAGCGCGATCACCAGCGCACCAATGCGACGCACTCCCTTGCGAACCTGCATGTGACGTTTCCTTGTCGTTGAGGCAGGCGCACAGCATAGCCCGCAGGTGATGGCTTTCGCCATGCGCGGACTGTCGTATCTGGCCCCGCCGCGGATTGCAGCAAGACAGCTTGCACGCGATCAGTAGATTGCAACTTTGCCCATGTCATCGCCACGTAGAACGCGAGAAGGTTGCCTCCGTCGGCGCCTCCTGCGCTGGCCGGGATTGGCGTCCTGAATGAAGCTACCTGAAGTCGGGCTTGCGACCATGTCGCGGGCTCGAATAATGCACCGTCCGTCGTCCTGCGGCGGGCGGTGCGTGGGGATCCTTCCGATCCGCCGGCTTCGTTTCCTTTGGGTAGCTTCACCGGCACGCCAACCCGCACCGCCCGCCACCTCGCATCCCGCAGGTGGCCTTGCCTTGTGAGGTTGCCGTCATGAACACGCCCTTCCCCACCTATCCACGCCTGCAGGCACTGCTCGGCGCTGCACTGCCCGGCCTGCAGCTGTCCACTACCGCAGCAGAAGCGTTGGAAGATGCGCTCACCGAAGTCCACGAACAGGCGCCGCCCTCCGCGTTCTTCGCGCGGTTGCGCGGCATCGCGCACAGCCACGCGGTCGATGGGCAGTCGTGGCGCGAGCGGCAACTCAGCGAGGCGCGCGGCCGGGAACTGGCCGAGGCGACGCGCTGTCTGGCGGCAGTGTCTGCGTGTGGGGGCGTGTTGCTGGCGGCGCAGTCGGCGCGCGAGATGGATGATGCGCAGGCGCAGTGTCCGCCGCAGGTGGAGGAAGGGTTGCTGCATGCGGTGGTGGTGCTGGCCGATCATGCCGGGGCGCTGGTGGAGCCCGATACACACGCCAGTGTGTTGTAGAGCCGAGCCTATGCTCGGCTTTGTGGAATTACGACCGAAGCAGCCGAGCATGGCTCGCCTCTACAGGGTCATGGCAGCGGCAGGGTTCGTGTCGACCAAGGTCGACACCTACCAGAGCGGAGCATGGCGGTGACGGGATGAGTGCCGACCCAGGTCGGCACCTACCCAAGCCTGCGGGGGTCACCAATCCGCGCGCAGGCCGATGTTGCCTTCGATGATGCGGCGCTTCTCGTTGCGGTCGCCACCTAGCTCGCGCGTGTAATCGGCCACGGCATAGGCGCTGATGGTGCGGTTGAAGCGCCCGACCACGCCTACACCGGCTTCCAGCGCACGCGAGCGCTGCGAATTGATGATCACGTCGTCGTCGAAACGGATGCGATCCTCGCCGGAACGGCCATGCCAGTAGTTGAGCTTGAAATACGGCTGCCAGCCGTTGTCGGCCAACTGGTAATCGCCGGCCAGGCGCAGGCCGACGCGGCCGGTCCAGGCGTTGTCGTTGTCGAAACGCACGCTCGATACCTCATCGCGGCGGTCGTCCAGCGCGGTGCGCTGCCAGATCACCTGTACCTGCGGTTCCAGCCACCATGCGGACTGACCGACGTGCAGCAGCGGCTTGCCGGCTTCCACCGATACGCTGGTGCCATCGCCCTTGATCCCGAAGCCGAGCCCGCGCGAGGAACGCACGCGGCCGTCGTAGCGGCTCTGCATCGCCACGGTGTCGATATAGCCGCCCGTGCTGTCGGTGAACGTCCAGTACAGGCCCACGTGCTTGTCGTCCAGGCGGTTCTGGCCCACCTGCACGTTCTCCCAGCCCAGTGCCAGGCCGGTGGTCTTGCCCTGCGCACGGGTGCGGCCGACGAACACGCCGATCTGGTTGCGATGATTGTCAGACGCTGCGGCCCACACATCCAGACCGGCCTGCAGGCCCATCACATCGCCATCGAAGCCCGGCTGCGCATCCCCCTTCCAGTGGATCTCGCTGCTCTGCCCCACCAACCGGCCCCAGGCAGTGCGGAATGCGCCCTGGTTGTACAGCAGGCGCTGCTCGCCCTGCCGCTCATGGAAGGTGCCGAGGCTGGCCAGCGAGGTCTCGCGCAACAGCGGCGGCACCACGGCGTAGGCGGCGGTCTCCACGCGGTACAGCGGCACCACCGCGCCCTCGGCGGGGCGTGCACCCGGCGTCGGCGGCGTACCGGTACCGGGCAGGCTGCCACCCGCCACCGGCACGTCCGGCACCGCCGGGTCGCTGGGCGGCGCCACCGGAGCGGGTTCCGGTGGCGGCGGTGGCGGCGCGGTCTCGCCGGCAGTCAGGTCCGGATCGGTAGCGCCTTCGGGCGGCGGTGGCGGTGCCGGGGTGATCGGCGGCGGCGGAGCGACCGGCGGCGTCAGTGGCGGTGGCGTGGCACTGCCGCCGCCGTTGGGTGCTGGCGTCGGCCCGGTCACCAGCGTCGAGCGCAGGTACCAGTTTTCGCTGGTACCTGCACTGACACCGCCCTTGAACAGGAAGTACTCGTAGGCACCGGCCGCGACCGGTGCGAACAGCGAGAACGCGCCCGGCGCGGTACGGCCACCATTCAACGCCTGCACCACCAGGATGCCATCGGCCAGCGTGGCCGCGCCGCTGCCGCCGGCATTGAGCACACCGATGCCGGTGGTCCCGGTGGCAGTACCGCCATCGATCACCAGGCGGTCGCTGGTGGAATTGTCCGCGCCCAGCACGGTACGCAGGTACAGCCCACCGCCGTCACCGCGGTAGTTGCCACGCACGGTGAACACGTCGCCAGCGCCGGTACCGGTCAGGTCGATGCGCCCGGCATTGACCATCTCCACCAGTGCGCCACTGTTGAACGGCCGGATGGCATGACCGCCACTGCCCGCGTAGACGGTACTGGTGTCATCCACCGTGAGCGTACCGGTACCGGTCCCGCTGTCGCCCAGCACCAGATCCCCATCGAAGCTCAGCTCGGTGCTGTTGGCCAGGCTGATCGCCTCCCAGTTCTGGAAACGGCCTACGCCGGCGGTCTTGACGTTGCTGAGGTTGAGCTGGTCGACGCCACTGCCACCGTCGAACAGCGGTACCGCACCGAGGTTGGCCTGGTTGAGATTGCTGAGGTTGGCCACGTCGTTGTCCGGCCCCATGTCGATCGCGCCGTAGACGATGCCGCCGCCGTTCCAGTTGAAGGTGTCATTGCCGGTACTGAGCAGCACCTGGCCACGCACGGTGCCATCGGTGATGGTCACGCTGTCATTGCCGCCGCTGACGCTGATGTTGCCACCGATGTAGGCCGTACCCGAGATGATGATGGTGTCGGTGTCGAAGCCGGTCACCACGTTGCCGTCCACGGTGCCGCCGGACTGGTCCCACAGGTTCTTGTCCAGCTTCATGTTGACGCGGCCGATGCGGCCACCGGTCATCCACGCCTGGTCGCCATCCTCGAACGCGCCGATGATGCGGCCACCGCTCATGCGAAACGTATCGATGTTGTCGCCCTGCTGCAGCGCGCCGATCGTGCCGCCACTCATGACGAAATCGTCGCGGCCGCTGCCCTGCGCCACCACGCCGGTGACGGTGCCGCCAGTGACGGTCATCTGGTCATCGCCGCTGCCCTGGTCGACGCTGTCGATGGTGCCATTGCTGAGCAGCAGCACATCGTTGCCATCCCCCTGCAGGACACCACCGGTGATGCTGCCGGCCTGCATTTCCAGGCGATCATTGCCGGCGCCGAACTGCACGCCGGTGCGCCCGCTGATCGTTCCGCGGTTGACCAGCACGCTGTCGCCGGCGCCAACGAACTGCAGGGCAGTGTTGTTGCCGGTACTGATGCTGCCGGCATTTTCGACGCGGCTGCCACCGCCAAGCTGGACCGCCACGCCCCCCACCGAACTGATCGTGCCGAGGTTGGACAGCAGGTGCCCGCCGGCCCCGACCAGCGAAATCGCGCTGCCACCACCGCTCTGCTGCAGTTGTGCCGTGTTGGCGACATTGACGGTGATACCGGCCGCGCCAGTGGCGGTGACGGGAACGGTCTGTGGATTCGGCGCGTTGGCATCGCAGGTGACCGTCTGGCCCGCAGTCGGGGTGGCATTGTCACAGCCGGCCCAGGCGACACTGGCGGTCAACAGCAGGACGGACGGGACAGCCAGGGCCTGAAGCACGGAAACGGTGAGGCGGCGCGGACGGAACGCGCGCGGGACGGCACGGGACATACAGCACTCCTGGACAGGGGATCAGGAACTGCGGATATGCGGTACTGCGAAGGCAGTCTGCCGTGTGGTGAATGGTTTCGATAGGTGAAATTGAGTGCCCGTTATCACGGTTCAGATGCGAACTTGATCAGGCATCACCTCGCCTCTACGTGGCTGAAACCGTTCATCAAGGCGGCGATCGCAAGCCACGCGGAGAGCATCCACGCATGGCGTGGATCTACTGACCATTCCGCCTGCATCGCGTTCGCCTCTCGCCCGGTAGATCCACGCCATGCGTGGATATGGCGCGCCGCCGGGGGTCAGATCTTCAGATAGATCTTCCGCCGGTCCAGCCACCACGCCACGCCCCACCACAGCGCGACAAACACCAGTGCCTGCAGCATCGACGCCAGTTCCAGCGACTGCGGCATCGCGCTGGCCAGCTGCTGCCAGATCCAGCCCCAGGCGCCGGTCGCCATCAGCACCACCGACATCACCGATGCCCCCAGGTACGCGGTGATCGCGTTGACACCGAAGCGCCGGCCCAGCGCCGGCCAGCCCTTCTGGTCGATCAGCATGTGGCCCAGCCACAGCGCCAGCGCGGCCAGGCCGCCGGTCCACAGCACGTAGCTGGGCGTCCACAGTTGCTTGTTCAGCGGCAGCACGATGGCCAGCAACAGGCCGAGCACAGCGGTCGCCACGCCCAGCCCAGCCAATGCCCCCGAACGCCCGTTGCGCAGCAGGCCACCGGCAAGCAGGCCGAGCACCGTGCTGGCAAGCGCACCCAGCGTACTCAGCAATCCTTCCGGGTCATGTCCGAGCCCGGTATCGGCATGCCACTGGTAGATCCACGGTGCGAACAGCGTGGTATCCAGACGACTGGCCGGATTGGTCCACGGCGCCAGATCGCCGACGCCCAGCAGCAGCACGGTATACCCCACCAGCAGACTGACCAGTACGGCCGCCTGTGCGCGCGGACGCGCATGCACCGCCAGTACGCCCACCAGCGCCGCGCATACCGCGATCCGCTGCAGCACGCCCCAGATGCGGAAGTGAGGGGTATGCAACGCCCACCAGATCAGCAGGTGCAGCAACGCACCGGCCACCAGGATGCGCAGTGCGCGCTCCAGAACGCCGCGCACCAACGCGGGTCGCGCCGCCGTGTCCAGCGCGCGTGGCGCCACGCTGAAGGCCATCGACACGCCCACCAGGAACAGGAAGAACGGGAACACCAGATCGGTGGGCGTGCAGCCATGCCATTCCGAATGGCGCAGCGGCGCGAACACCGCGCTCCAGTCACCCGGGTTGTTGACCAGCAGCATTGCCGCCACGGTGATGCCGCGCAGGGCATCGATCGAGCCCAGCCGGCGTGGCGGTGTGCTTCCCTTCAACGGCTCGGCCATCAGGCAGCCTCGTACTGTCCGGCAATCCAGGTGCCGCGCACCTGCAGCGCGTCGTCCAGCAGCACCAGATCAGCCTGGTAGCCCTCGGCGATATGACCCAGGCGATCGTCAACGTTGAGGAACTGCGCCGGATAGGTCGAGGCCATGCGTGCGGCTTCGGCCAGCGGTTGGCCGAGCAGCTGCACGGTATTGCGCACGGCGGTGGCCATGTCCAGCGCCGAACCCGCCAACGAACCGGCAGCGTTGCGCACCACACCGTCGATGGCGGTGATGGTTTCGCCATACAGCACGTAGCTGGGATCGTCGGCACCGACCGGCGGCATCGCATCGGTCACCAGCAGCAGGCGACCGCGCGGCTTGGCCGCCAGCGCCACGCGCAGGCTGGCCGGATGCACATGCACGCCATCGACGATGATGCCGATCCAGCTGTCGCGGTCTTCCAGCGCAGCGCCCACCGCGCCGGGCTCACGCCCCTGCAGCGGCGACATCGCGTTGTACAGGTGGGTGAAGCCGCGCACGCCGGCATCCAGACCGGCGCGGATCTCTTCGTAGGTGCCTGCGGTATGCCCAGCGGCAACGACCACGCCGCGCTCGACCAGCGCGCGAATGGTCTCCAGCGGCACGCGTTCCGGTGCCAGCGTCAGCAGGGTCACGCCGTTGTCCAGCGATGCGGCCAGCGCGATCTCCTCTTCGTCGGGCACACGGAACTTGCTGGCATCGTGCGTGCCCTTGCGCGCCGGCGCGATGTACGGTCCTTCCAGATGGATGCCGATCACGCCTGGCACACCCTGCGCGATCGCCTCGCGCATCGCACCGATGGCTTCACGCATCACCGCCACGTCATCGCTGATCAGCGTTGGCAGCATTGCGGTGGTGCCGAAGCGACGGTGCGCCTGCGCGATGGTGCGCAGTGCCGCCACGTCCGGCGTGTTGTTGAACAGCGCACCGCCACCACCGTTGACCTGCACATCGATGAAACCGGGCAGCAGCCAGCCACCGCCCAGGTCCACCTGCTCGGCGGCCTGGCCGAGCTGCGGTGCAGCGTCAGGCAGCAGCGCGCTGATGCGACCGCCCTCGATCACCACCGCCAGATCGTCTCGGAATTCATCGCCGGCAAGGATGCGGGCGTTGCGCAGGACCGTTGCCATCACACCGTCTCCGTAACCTTGTTCAGGTGCGGCGGCAGGTCCGGATTGAAGCCACGACGCAGCGCCAACGCGTTGATCGCGCGGTAGAAGCTCTGCACGGTCAGCAGCGGTGCGCACAGCGGATGCGGCGCGGCGGCCACCGGCAGATTGCCACCGGCACCGGCCATCCACACCTGCGCGCCACGTGCGGTGAACTCATCGACCACCGCGCGGGTACCGGCGCCGGTCTCATCCGGCTGGGCGAAGGCCAGCACCGGGAAACCACGATCAACCAGCGCCATCGGGCCGTGCTTGACCTCGGCCGAGCTGTAGGCCTCAGCGTGCAGGCTGCAGGTTTCCTTGAACTTCAGCGCAGCTTCCTGCGCCGCGCCCAGGCCCAGGCCGCGGCCGAGCACGAACAGGTTGGTGGCATCGACCAGGCCCTCGGTCACCGACGTCCAGTCGCACTGCCAGGCCTCACGCATCGCGTCCGGCAGCAGGTCCAGCGCGGCACGCAGGCTGCTGTCCTGCTTCCAATAGGCAGCCAGCTGCAGCAGCGCGGCCAGCGACGCCAGGTAGCTCTTGGTCGCCGCCACGCTCTTTTCGGCACCAGCGTGCAGTGGAATGACCGTGTCGGCCAGCTGCGCCAGCGGCGAATCCTCGACGTTGACCAGCGCGATCACGCGCGCGCCGGCGGCCTTGGCAGCTTCCGCGTTGCGCAGCAGGTCGGGGCTCTTGCCCGACTGCGAGATGACGATGAACAGCGCGCCACGCAGCTGCAGCGGTGCGGCATAGACCGACCCCACCGACGGCGAGGCCGATGCGACCACCAGGCCCAGCTGGGTTTCCAGCAGGTACTTGCCATAGGTGGCGGCATGGTCGGAGCTGCCGCGGGCGCAGGTGACCACGAACGGCGGCGGCGCGGCGCGCAGGCTGGCGGCCAGGGTTTCCATGGTGGCGTGGTTGCGCGAGAACTGGCGCGCGACCACGTCGGCCGCTTCAGCGGCCTCGGCGAACATCAGGGTGGACGTGGGGTCTGACAGCGACATGGCAGGCTCAGGCAGGATCGGAAGGAAGGGGGCGTGCGCCGGCTGGGCGCATCGGCGCGGTCGAGCCGCGCACCACCAGCTGCGGCACGAAGCCCTGGTTGTGCAGCGGTGCCGGCGCATCGTCGTAGGCGTCGCTGCGCAGCTGTGCGATCAGCAGGCGCGCGGCATGGCGGGCAATGTCCTCGGTGGCCTGCTTGGCGGTGGTCAGCGGCGGCCACGACTGGCGCGAGAACGGGCTGTCCTCGAAACCGGCGATGGACAGGTCGTACGGCACGTTCATGCCCGCCGACTTCGCGGCGGCCAGCACACCGGCGGCGATTTCGTCGTTGGATCCGAAGATGGCGGTGGGCGGCTCGCGCAGCGCCAGCAGGCGGCGCGCGCCACGGAAACCATCGTCGAAGGTGTAGTCGCCCTGCACCACCAGGTGCTTGTCCACGGTCATGCCGTAGTCCTTCAGCGCGGCTTCGTAACCGGCATAGCGCTCGCCCGAGGAGCGGTGCGAGATGCCGCCCCAGAGGAAGCCGATGCGCTGGTGACCCAGCTGGATCAGGTGCTCGGTGATCTCGTAGGCGGCCTCGCGGTCGTCGACGAACACGCAGGCACCATCGGCCGGGTCTTCGGTGGCGGCAATGATGCGCACCAGCTTGATGCCGCGCGCGGTCAGTGCCTGGATCAGGTCGCGGCGTTCGGACATCGGCGCGGTCAGCACCAGCCCGGCCAGGCGCGAACGCTGCACCCAGTCGGCCAGTTCATCGGCCAGCAGCGGCGAGCTGGAATCGCAGGGATGGATCTGCAGGCCGAAGCCGGTCTCGCGGCAGGCAGCGAGCACGCCGTTCTGCACGCCGATGATGTGGTACGGGTTCGGGTTGTCGTAGACCAGCCCGATCACGAAGGTGGTGCCGCTGCGCAGGTTGCGCGCGGACGGATCGGGCTCGTAATCGAGTTCGGCGATGGCACGCAGCACCCGCGCACGGGTGGCCTGCATCACCGAAGGCTCGTTGTTGATCACCCGCGAGACCGTCTTCAGCGAGACCTTGGCCTTTTCCGCAACGTCCTTGATGGTCGCTCTGCGCATGGGTTTTCCCTGGGGTTGGCTGCCGTCCATCATCGCCGATCAGCGCTCCTGCGGCAGGCCGGCGCGGTGGCCGATCACCGAGTAGAACAGGATGTACAGGTAGCACGGCACCATCAGCAGCACGAACACCAGCTGGAAGTCGATGTGCTGCTTGAGCACGGCGAACAGCTGCGGAATGATCGCGCCACCGGCAATACCCATCACCAGCAAGGCCGAGCCGGTCTCGGTGAAGCGGCCCAGGCCGCGGATCGCCAGCGGGAAGATCGCCGGCCACATCATCGCGTTGGCGAAGCCCAGCAGGGCCACGAAGGCCACCGATACATAGCCGTGGGTGGCCCAGGCGCCGAGGCAGAACACCACGCCCAGCACCGCTGAAATGGTCAGGTAGCGCGACTGCGAGACCACCTTGGGAATCAGCAGCAGGCCGACCACATAGCCGACCAGCATCGCGCCCAGCGTGAGCGAGGTGAACATCTTGGTCTGGTCCAGCGGCAGGTCGAAACCATGGCCGTAGGTACCGATCGCATCACCGGCCATCACCTCCACGCCCACGTAGACGAACAGGCACAACACGCCCAGCCACAGGTGCGGGAACTGGAAGATGCTGCGGCGTTCGGCGGCACCGGCCGCCACCGGCGTAGCGTTGGCTTCGGACGACTTGATTTCCGGCAGCGGCGAGAACAGCACGGCCACCGCCAGCAGCACCAGCAGGCCGGCCATCGCCAGGTACGGCGCATGGATCTTGGCGGCGAATTCGTTCAACAACTGCGCCTTGGTGGCTTCATCGGCAGCGGCCACCGTGGCCGACAGATCACCGATGCCATGCAGCACCACGGTACCGATCAGCACCGGGGCGAGCATGCCGGCGATCTTGTTGCAGATGCCCATCAGCGCGATGCGGCGCGCCGCCGTCTCGATCGGGCCGAGGATGGAGATGTAGGGGTTGATCGCGGTCTGCAGCAGGGCCAGGCCACTGCCGATCACGAACAGGCCGCCAAGCGCGCCCGGGTACCAGCGCTGGGTGGCGAACTCACCGAACAACGCAGCACCACCGGCCATCACCAGCAGGCTCAGGCTCAGGCCCTTCTTCATGCCGGTGCGGCGCAGGATCCACGATGCCGGCAGGGCCAGGAAGAAGTAGGACAGGTAGAACACCATCAGCACCAGGAAGGCACCCACCTCGCTGAGTTCGAAGGCGAGCTTGACGAAGGTGATCAGCGGGCCGTTGAGCCAGGTGAAGAAGCCGATCAGGAAGAACAACACGCCAACGATGGCGATGGAGGTGGCCACGTTCGGGCGCGCGCTTGCAGCGGGGACGGCGGACATCAGGAGGGCTCCTGCGGCGACGGCCGCAGAACGCGGCGTCGGAGAGTGGCTGGGAACAACGTTGTCACATTCTTTCGATGGACAACCGCGGTTTGTCAACTTCCATGCGCAGCCCCGTGAACCTCGTGCTGCACTGCGCAACCCGATCACAGCGCCGTGTGCTGAATGCGCCACAGCCCTTGAGCCCCTTGCAGCAACGGTTCCCGCGTGAAACCCATGCTCACGCCATGTAAACGTTTACTGCATGTCGCATTCGTTGCGACGCAGCAACGAAAGTGTCACGAACTCGTTGACATCGTTGTCAGCGGGGTTACAGACTCCGCCCCAATCGCCGCCCCCGATCCCGGGTCCGGCCCCACCTGCAGCAGGAGCCCGCGTGACCGCCAGCCACCCCGCCCCGGCCCATGTCCTGTCCCGAGTCGCGCCCTCGTTCCTGGCCGCCGACGTCGGTGGCACCCATGTGCGCGTGGCCCGGGTCCAGGCCAGCGGTGATGCTGCCCACCCGGTGCAGGTGCTGGAGTACCGCAAGTACCGCAATGCCGACCATGCCGGCCTCAGCGCGATCCTGTCCGACTTCCTTGGCGAAGGCCCGCGGCCCACGCATTGCGTGGTTGCCAGCGCCGGCTACGCCCGCGAGGACGGCACGGTGATCACCGCCAACCTGCCGTGGCCGCTGTCGGCGCGCCAGGTGGAAGCAGACGTCGGCCTGCAGCGGGTCTACATCGTCAATGACTTCGAAGCGGTGGCCTATGCCGCCGCGCAGGTGGACGCCAGCGGCGTGCTGCACCTGTGCGGGCCGGACACCGCTGCGCGTGGCCCGACCCTGGTGGTCGGCCCCGGCACCGGCCTCGGCGCCGCGCTGTGGATTCCCACCGCGCACGGCCCGGTGGTCCTGCCGACCGAAGCCGGCCAGCCGACCCTGGCGGCCAGCACCGAACTGGAAATGGCCATCGTCCGCCACATGCAGCGCGACCGCGCCCACGTGTCGATCGAGCATGCAATCTCCGGCCCGGGCCTGATGAACCTGTACCGCGCGGTGTGCGCGCTGCAGGGGCAGGCACCGACCCTGACCAGCCCCGATGCTGTCACCGCTGCGGCCATGGTCGATACCGACGTGCACGCGCGCCAGGCGCTGTATGTGTTCTGTGGCCTGCTCGGCAGCACCATCGGCGACATGGCGCTGTTCTACGGCGCCCACGGTGGCGTCTACCTGGCCGGCGGCATCCTGCCGCAGATCCGCGAATACCTGCACGCCAGCACCTTCGTCGAACGCTACCTGCAGAAGGGGCCGATGGGCGAAGCGCTGGCACGCATCCCGGTGAAGGTCGTCGAACACGGCCAGCTGGGCGTGGTCGGCGCTGCCAGCTGGTACCTGCAGCAGCAGTCGGCCGCCTGACACCGCAACAGGCTTCAACGCAATCGCAGCACGCAGTACGTGGCACGCCAACGCACGGGACTTCGCCGCCGCCCCGCGCATGTCTTCGCAACCGTAATCGAACACCGCCGCCGGCATCCAATCGAGTGATGAGGAGAGACATCATGAACACCCGCAAGACCCTGCTTTCGGCCGCCATCGTCAGCTGCATCGCCTTCAGTGCGCACGCGCAGCAGGCCTCCCAGACCGCCACCGACCTGGATACCGTGCAGGTCACCGGCATCCGTGGCTCGATGGAAAAATCGCTGGACACCAAGCGCGAAGCGAACGCACGCGTGGAAGTGGTCACCGCTGAAGACGTGGGCAAGCTGCCCGCGCACAACGTCGCTGACACCCTGCAGCGCCTGCCGGGTGTGAACATCAGCTCGTCCAGCGCCGACGAAGGCGGCTTCGACGAAGCCGACCGTGTCAGCCTGCGCGGCACCAGCCCTAGCTTGACCCAGACCCTGATCAACGGCCACACCGTCGGCTCGGCCGACTGGTTCGTGCTCAGCCAGGGCAACAACGTCGGCCGCAGCGTCAGCTACGCCCTGCTGCCGTCGGAACTGGTTCGCTCGGTGGAAGTGAACAAGTCCTCGCAGGCCAAGCTGCAGGACGGCGGCACCACCGGTACCGTCAACATCCTCACCCGCAAGCCGCTGGAGTTCTCCAAGCAGATCTCGGCTGAGGCCTCGATCGGTGCGGTGCGTTCGGACCAGGCGAAGTCGAATGACCCGCAGCTGTCGGCGTTGTTCAACTACAAGAACGACGACAACACCTTCGGCGTGATGGTGCAGGCCTTCAGCCAGAAGCGCGAGCTGCGCCGCGAAGCGCAGGAAATCCCGGGTGGCTTCTTCAAGATCGATCCGACCGGCACGGTGGCCCAGTCCAATCCGGATCTGGCCGGCGTGTACGCGCCGGGCCTGCTCGGCTCGACGCTGTTCGAACAGACCCGCGAGCGCAAGGGCGGCCTGATCTCGCTGCAGTTCAAGCCTATGGACAACCTGACCCTGGGCCTGGAAGGCTTCAGCTCGGAACTGAAGGCGAACAACTACAACCGCAATTTCATGCTGTGGGGCGGCCGCATCCTCAACGACCGCACCGTTGAAGATGCCAATGGCAACAAGATCCTGATTCCGGGCCAGGCCCCGAACCCGGGCTATGTGGTCAAGGATGGCGTGCTGACCAACGCCACCTTCGCTGGCCAGGCCGACCGCGATTACGCGGTGTACGACATGATCTACCGCGAGTCGAAGGCCAAGACCAACTACATCACCTTCGATGCCGACTGGCAGATCAATGACAACCTGGGCATGAAGTTCCAGGCTGGCAGCACCAAGGGTACCGGCGATACACCGCGCCAGTACATCGCCGAGGTCAACCTCGCCCGCGGTGGTGGTGCAACCTGGGCCACCCACGGCAATGGTTCGCCGATCGACTGGAATGTCGGTGGCAACATCAGCCCGGGCGGCGTGACCGAATTCGGCACCTGGGGCAACCAGCAGGTGACCGCGATCGATAAGGAAAAGTGGGTCAACGTTGACTTCAACCAGTACTTCAGCGATGCCGGCGCACTGAACTCGATCGACTTCGGTGCCCGTTTCGCCGACCACAAGCGCGAATCCAAGTCGCCGGAAGGCGCAACCCCGGGCGCGATCTGGGATGCACTGAAGAACGGTGCGACCGCAGGCTTCCCGGGTGGTTTCGCCAGCAGCATCGGTGGCAGCTTCCCGCGCGACCTGTGGTATTTCACCCCGGGCGCGCTGAAGGATGCGGTGACCAACAACTCCACCTGGCTGTCCGGCAATGACGGCCCGACCGGCCGCCACAACTACGGTGCCGAGTGGAAGGTTGCCGAGAAGAACTTCGCCGCCTATGTGCAGGGCAACTTCAGCGGCGACCGCTGGAGCGGCAACGTCGGCCTGCGCTATGTCAACATCAAGCAGGACATCGACACCTACCAGGCCGTCACCGACGCGGCAAACGCCGACGTCCGCAGCCTGTTCGGCATGTGGAAGTCGCTGTCGTTCGACAACAAGCACGACCGCATCCTGCCCAGCGCGAACCTGAAGTTCGATCTGGCCGATGACCTGGTGTTCCGCTTCGCCGCGTCGCAGACCCAGACCCTGCCGGACTTCTCGGCGCTGGGTGCTTCGACCTGGGGCTCGGATCTGAACAAGACCGGTGGCGGCGGCAATCCGAAGCTGAAGCCGGTGCTGTCGACCAACTTCGACGCCAACGTCGAGTGGTACTTCATGCCGCGCGGCCTGCTGTCGGTGGGTGCGTACTCGATGAACCTGAAGGACTACGTGGCCTTCGGCACCCAGACCCAGATGCTGTTCAGCGAACTGACCCACCAGCTGGAGGCCTACCAGGTCTCGGTGCCGGTCAACGCCGACGGCAAGGTCACCGGCATGGAAGTGGCGTACGAGCAGCCGATCGGTGAGTACTTCGGCGTCAACGCCAACTACACCTACGCCGATGGCAGCACCTCGCACACCTGGGCCGACGGCAGCCACAACCTGCTGGGCACCTCGAAGAACACCTACAACGTGGGTGCCTACTTCGAGAACGATACCTTCGGCGCACGCGTCAGCTACACCCGCCGCTCGTCGTTCCTGATCGGCCTGTCCGGTGCCAACCCCTACTACCAGGACGCGTTCGGCACCCTGTCGGTATCGCTGAGCTACAAGGCCACCGACTGGATGAGCGTCAGCTTCGATGCGCTGAACCTCAACAACCCGACCTACAAGTACTACCAGAGCGCGGCCACCCCGACCTCGTTCTACAGCAACGGTCGCCAGTACTACCTCAACTTCCGCTTCAAGTACTGATCCAGCGGCGGCAACATCGCCGAGTCGTGCACGCACGCCGGGCCTGGGTCATTCCGGGCCCGGCGTTTTTCATGTATAGCGTTCATCGCACCGTTCCAAGGAGTCGTTCCGATGGTCAAGCCTTCCCGCGCCCGGATGCGCAGCGCAGTGCTGCTGGGCAGCCTCCTCGCCCTGCTGCCGGCAATGCCGGCGCTCGCCGCCGATCCCACGCCCGCCGCCGAAGCACCCGGCCCGCAGCTGCGTGCTGGCAGCCTGATGCTGATCCCCGCCCCGGTCACTGTGCAACGTGGCCAGGGCAGCGGCATCACCGTGCGCGCCGATACCGTGCTGCAGGCCGAAGGCGAAGCCGCACAGCGCGTCGCTGCCCAGTTCGCGGACCTGCTGGCCCGCAGTGGTGGCCCGCGCCTGGTCCTGGCCAAGGGCAAGGCTGCAGCCAGGGCCGGCAGCATCCGCTTCCAGATCGTGCCCACCTTCCGCGACAGCGGTGAGGGTTACACGCTGGACAGCACCGCGCAGGGCGTGGTGGTGCAGGCCGGCAACGAAACCGGCCTGTTCTATGGCGCGACCACCCTCGCCCAGCTGGCCACCGGCGGCAGCAACGGCGTGCTGCCAGCGGTGCAGATCCAGGACGCGCCGCGCTTCAGCTGGCGCGGCTTCATGCTCGACTCGGCGCGGCATTTCCAGAGCCTGGACGAGATCAAGCGCGTGCTCGACGCGATGGCCGCGCACAAGCTCAACACCTTCCACTGGCACCTCACCGATGACCAGGGCTGGCGCATGGAGATCAAGCGCTACCCGAAGCTGACCGAGGTGGGCAGCTGCCGCCTGCCGGCCGGCGATGGCGGCATCGATCCGGCCAGCGGCCAGGAGCACCCGTACTGCGGCTTCTACACGCAGGACCAGATCCGCGAGGTGATCGCCTATGCCGCGAAGCTGCATATCCAGGTGATTCCGGAAATCGATGTGCCGGGGCACGCGACCGCAGCGATCGCCGCGTATCCGGAACTGGGTTCGATCAATACCCCGCTGAAGCCGATCAGCGAATGGGGCGTGTTCCCGAACCTGTTCAACGTGGAAGACAGCACCGTCACCTTCCTCGAGAACGTCCTGGAGGAAGTGATCGAACTGTTCCCGGCCAAGTACGTGCACGTGGGCGGCGACGAGGCGGTCAAGGACCAGTGGGAAGCCTCGAAGCAGGTGCAGCAGCGCATGCGTGCGCTGGGCATCAAGAATGAAATGGCCATGCAGAGCCACATCATCAAGCGCCTGGAGACGTTCCTGGAGGAACACGACCGGCGCCTGATCGGCTGGGATGAGATCCTCGAAGGGGGTCTGCCACCGCAGGCCACGGTGATGTCGTGGCAGGGCACCGAAGGTGGCCTCGCTGCGGCCAGTGCCGGGCATGACGTGATCATGTCGCCCGTCGGCTACCTGTACCTGGACTACCTGCAGACGGCCTCACCGAACGAACCGCCGGGCCGCCCGACCCAGGTCAATCTCGGCAAGCTCTACAACTTCGAGCCGGTGCCGGCCGAACTGGCCGCCGACAAGCGCGGGCACATCCTCGGCCTGCAGGCCAACATGTTCACCGAACACACGCGCAGCTATGCACGCCTGCAGCACAACCTGTTCCCGCGCCTGGCCGCCGTGGCCGAGACCGGCTGGAGCATGCCGGAACATCGCGACTTCCGCGATTTCCTCGCACGCCTGCCGGCGCAGCTGCAGCGCTACCGTGCCTGGGGCCTGGCCTATGCGCAGACTCCGTTCGAAGTAGGCGTGGACTACACCGATGATCGCGCGAAGAACACGGTGACCGTGTCGCTGGCCAATCCGCTGGGCTATGAAGTGCGCTACAGCACCGATGGCCAGCCGGTGACCGCGCAGTCGCCGCTGTACCAGCAGCCGCTGACGGCGCAGCTGCCCGCCGCCGTGCAGGCCGCCGCGTTCTACCAGGGCCAGATGCTGGCGGCGAAGCCGACGGTCGCGGACTTCAGCGCACAATCGCTGCTCAGCCGCCGCAGCGATGAACTGCTCAGCTGCGTGGGCAAGAAGGGGCTGGTGCTGCGCCTGGAAGACGATGGCCCACGCGAGGGCCCCCGTGCGGTGTTCAACGTGGACATCTTCCAGCCGTGCTGGCGCTGGCCGCAGGCGCAGCTGGACGGCATCGGCAGCGTGGAAGTGCGTGCAGGTCGCATCCCGTACTACTTCCAGCTGGCCCACGACGAACCCAAGCGCCGTTTCGAGAAGGCCAAGCGCGCGCATGGCGAGATGCAGGTGCGTCGTGGCGACTGCAGCGGCAAGGTGCTGGCTGAAGTAGCGTTGCCGGCCAAGCCCGATGCCGATGGCTTCGTGACCCTGCGCGCGACGCTGCCGAAGGGAACCCAGGGCGCCGGTGACCTGTGCATCAACTTCACCGGCGATACGCGCCCGGCGATGTGGGTGCTGGATGAGGTCACGCTGGGGAAGTAATGACAGGTCTGTCATGGTGGGTGCCGAACTTGGTCGGCACCCCGGGCAGCTCATCCACGCATGGCGTGGATCTACGGGTGGGTGCCAACCTTGGTTGGCACGCCTTTACCCGCGCCAGCGCAGCAGCAGATCGCGCAGCGGGGTCAGTGCCGTAGCCAGACCGGCCAGCACGCCGATCGTGTTGGCGATCGCATCCATCGGATCCGCCGTGCGGTTACTGGTCAGTGCGCCCTGCGCGAACTCGATGCCGATGCCCATCAGCACCAGGCCCACGCCCACCCACAGCAGCGGCCGCCCGCGCCGGAACAGCTGCACCGCGCTGCCCGCCAGGATGAAGTAAGCGAGGAAATGCTCGCCCTTGTCGCTGTTTTCCGGCAGCGGAATCGGCGGCGGCGGGATCAGGCAGACCACGATCACCAGCAGCACCGCCGTCGCCCACAGTACGGTCCACAACCGTGGCCGACGCAGCGGCTTGATCACCGGCAACGCCGCGCTCACAGGCGCCAGCTCAAGTCACCCAGCTCGAAGGCCGGTTCGAAGTCGACGCCGCGCTGCAGGCCGATGGCCTGGAAGCGCTCGCCCATTTCGGTCGGCAGGGTCAGCTTCTTCACCTGGTCGCGCAGCTGGATGCGGCCCACTTCATCGGTGCGTTCCTCGGCCAGCAGCAGCACCTGGTCCAGCCCGTTGCCGAGCAGGAAACTGGCCTGGCTGCAGTAGCCGGCCAGCTCGAAGCCACCGTGCATGCCAGCCTCGGCCATGGCGGTGAAATCCACCGACGCCGTGATGTCCTGCAGGCCCGGCCAACGATGCACGTCGTTATGCACGTGATGGCGGTAGAAGGCGCGCACGGTGCCATCGTCGCGGTCGTGCTGGTAGAACTCGCCGCGGTTGTAGCCGTAATCGACGAACAGCATCGCGCCGCGCTGCAGGCCGCCGGCCACCGCCTGCAGCCAGTACGGCAGCTGCGGCAGCACCTCGGAGCGGTAGCCCTCGGCGAAGGGTTTTTCCAGGTAGCGCTCGATATGGCGCACTGCGCCGTTGAGCAGGATGTCGGCCGGCTGCGCGCCGCGGATGAAGTTGCCTTCGGCATCCAGCTCCACGGTTTCCTCGTAGACCTCGCCATCCCGGATCAGGAAGCGCGGGGTCGGCAATGCGTCGATCACCTCGTTGGCGAACACCACGCCCTCCCAGTCCTCTTCGAACGGGCGGTCGACCCAGTCCACGCGTGCGGCCAGCTCGGCCGGCAGGTTCTGCTGCAGGCGCTGCTGCTGGCGCTCACGCAGGTCGGCGCTGGGTTCGAGGATCGCGTAGCGCGACGGCAGTGCGTCGAGCTCGGCCAGGCGCAGCAGCACCGCCTCGGCGAAGGCGCCGGTCCCGCCGCCCAGTTCCAGCATCCGCGCCTGCGCACCCAACTGGGCGAACACCGGGGCCAGCGCATTGGCCACGCTGCCGGCGAACAGGCTGCCGAGCTCGGGTGCGGTGGTGAAGTCACCGCTGCCACCAAACTTGCTGGCGCCGGCGCTGTAATAGCCCCAGCCGGGGGTGTACAGGCACAGCTCCATGAAGCGGGAGAACGGCATCGCCCCGCCCTGCGCAAGGATTTCGGCGCGCAGGGCGGCGGCCAGCTGGTCGCTGTGGGCCAGGGCATCGGCTTCGGGCAGGGGGAAGGTGGGCTGCATGGCGTCTTCGAATGCGGTGACAATGGTGCACAGGATAGCCGAGCCTTGGAGGACCCTCGATGAGCGACACCCACCCCGTGGTCCTGATCACCGGCAGCGCGCGCCGGATCGGTGCGGCCATCGCCCGCCAGTTCCATGCCTGTGGCTGGTCGGTGGTGCTGCACGCCAACACCTCCAGCGCCGAGCTGCAGCAGGCCGCGTTCGATTTCGACAACGTGCGCCCCGGCAGCGTGCTGGCCCTGCAGGCCGACCTGCGTGACGCCGACGCCCTGGCCGACCTGGTGGAACAGGCCGTCACCCACTTCGGCCGGCTGGATGCGCTGGTCAACAACGCCTCCAACTTCTTCCCCACCCCGCTCGGCCAGGTCACCGCCGAGGCGATGGACGAGCTGTATGCGGTCAATGCACGCGCGCCGCTGCTGCTGTCACAGGCGGCGGCGCCCTACCTGCGCCGCCAGCAGGGCTGCATCGTCAACCTGACCGACCTGCACGGCACCGACCCGATGCGCGACCACATCGCCTACACCATGGCCAAGGCCGCGCTGGAGATGGCCACCCGCTCGCTGGCGCTGGAGCTGGCGCCGAAGGTGCGGGTCAATGCGGTAGCGCCGGGGGCGATCCTGTGGCCGGAACAGGGCAAGGACGATTTCGCCCGCGAAGCGCTGCTGGCACGCACGCCGCTGGCGCGGATCGGCACCGTCGAGGAGATCGCCGAGGCGGTGTACTGGCTGGTGGCCGAAGCCAGCTTCGTCACTGGCC
>NZ_JAOCFV010000067.1:0-23740 GCF_029842145.1 Stenotrophomonas sp. GD03794 | reverse complement strand
TTGCCCAACCATGAGAAAATGCCCCGCATGAACACTGCTACGTCCCCGCAGGCGCGCGGCTCCGGCCGCCGGACCCTGGTGCTGCTGTTTGCCGTGTTCTTCGGGGCGGTGGCGCTGGCCGCGGTACTGCGCTTCTCCGGCTGGCAGCCGACCGGGCACCGCAACGCCGGCCAGCTGCTGAAGCCGCCGGTGGACCTGCGCCAGCAGGCGCCGACCCTGGCCAGTGGCCAGCCCTATGCCTGGAATCCCGAGGCCCGCACCTGGCGCCTGCTGGTGGCCCCATCCGGCGCCTGCGACGCGCAGTGCGTCACTTTGTCGCAGGGACTGGGCAAGGTGTGGCAGCTGTTCGGCCATAACGCCGATAATGTCGAAATCCTGTGGCTGGGTACGCCACCGGCGTCGATCGCCTCGCTGCCCGCGCTGCGGCCGCTGGCTCCGTCGCCAGCCCTGCGCGCGGCGTTGCCGGGCGTCGATGATCCGGCGGGACTGCCGGTCTACGTGATCGATCCGAACGGCTTCGTGATCATGCGCCATGCCCCGGGCTCCGACCTCGGTGGCCTGCGCAAGGACATGGCCACGTTGCTGAAACTGAAGTGAGTCCCGTTTGATGAGCCTTTCCGCGCGTCCGGCGCTGCACCGCAATTTCCACCGCCTGGCGTGGTTCGCCATGATCATGACCGCGAGCACGATCATGTTCGGCGCGTTCGTGCGCCTGTCCGATGCCGGCCTGAGCTGCCCGGACTGGCCGACCTGCTATGGCCAGGCCACCTGGCCGCAGCACGTGGAAGAGACCATCGGCCACCCGGCGGCGGAGATCCGCCCGCTGGAGACCCACAAGGCCTGGCGTGAGCAGGTGCACCGCTTCCTGGCCGGCGCGCTGGGCATCGAGATCCTGACTCTGGCACTGCTGGCCACGCGCAAGCGGCGATTCGGAAGCACGGCGGTGGTGACCGCCTGCGTGCTGGTGGCCGCCGGCATACCGCTGTACATGATGGGCTGGCATGGCACAGCCAGCGTGCTGGCGTTGATCGGTGAGGCGATCCTGCTGATCGCCGCGCTGCGCTGGAGCAACATCGACCTGGCGCGTGCGGCCCTGCTGACCCTGGCCGTGGTGATCTTCCAGGCCCTGCTGGGCATGTGGACGGTAACCCTGCTGCTCAAGCCCATCGTGGTGATGGGCCACCTGCTCGGCGGCATGCTGATGTTCGGCCTGCTGGTGTGGATGGCCTGGCGCGCGACGCACATGCCGATCACCTTGGCCGAAGCGCCGAAGCTGAAGTGGCTGCTGCGCATCGGCGTCGCGGTGCTGGTCACCCAGATCGCACTGGGTGGCTGGGTCAGCGCCAATTACGCGGCGCTGGCCTGCGGCGGTGGCAGCGCCTCGCTGGACAACTTCCCGCGCTGCGCCAACCAGTGGTGGCCGCAGCACAACTTCGTCGAAGGCTTCACTCTGTGGCGTGGCATCGGCGTGGACTACGAAGGGGGCGTGCTGGATGGCGCCTCGCGCATCGCCATCCAGATGGCACACCGCCTGTTCGCGGTGGTGGTGGCCGTCTACCTGCTGTGGCTGGGCGTGCGCCTGTTCCGGTTGCCGAGCATGCGTGGCTGGGCCAGCGCGCTGATCGCGCTGCTGGTGCTGCAGGTCACCCTCGGCATCCTCAATGTGAAGCTGGCGCTGCCGCTGGAAGTGGCGGTGGCCCACAACGGCGTGGCCGTTGCCCTGTTGTTCGTGCTGGTCAGCCTGCTGGCCCGCCTGCGTGCCCCGGACTGATTCCATGTTTTCCAATTACCGCCAGTACTGGGACCTGACCAAGCCCAAGGTCGTCGCCCTCATTGTCTTCACCGCCCTGGTCGGCATGGTCCTGGCCATCCCCGGCGTGCCCAGCTGGGAGCAGGTGCGCGCCGGCGTGCTCGGCTTCCTCGGTATCTGGCTGGCGGCCTCGGCTGCGGCGGCGATCAACCAGCTGCTGGATGCGCACATCGATGCGCAGATGGCCCGCACCTCGTGGCGTCCGCTGGTGGTGGGCAAGGTCAAGCCGTGGCAGGTGCTGGTGTTCGCCGGCGTGCTGATCGTGCTGTCGATGACGATCCTGGTGCTGTGGGTGAACCTGATCACCGCCGTGCTGACCTTTGCCTCGCTGATCGGCTATGCGGTGATCTATACCGTGTACCTCAAGCGCGCGACCTCGCAGAACATCGTGATCGGTGGCCTGGCCGGCGCGATGCCGCCGATGCTGGGCTGGGCCGCGGTGACCGGCATGCAGGGCTCGTCGGACTGGGCGTACTCGTCGCTGCTGGTGCTGATCATCTTCATCTGGACCCCGCCGCACTTCTGGGCGCTGGCGATCTTCCGCCGCGAGGACTACGCCAAGGCGGAGATCCCGATGCTGCCGGTGACCCATGGCGTGGTGCACACCCGCAAGCAGATCATGGTGTATTCGGTGGTGCTGGCGCTGGTCTGTCTGCTGCCGTACCTGGTGGGCATGAGCGGTGCGTTCTACCTGGGTGGCGCGATCGTGCTCAACGCCGTGTTCCTCTGGTACGCCTGGCGCATGCTGGACCCGCCGGACGAGCTGTTCTCGATGAAGATGTTCTATTACTCCATCGTCTACCTGATGGCGTTGTTCGCCTTCCTGCTGGTGGACCACTGGATCCTGCCCTGGTTGTAAGGGGCGGGTGCATCCACGCATGGCGTGGATCTCCTGTAGAGCCGAGCCCATGCTCGGCTGAGGGTTGATCGGAGAAGCAGCCGAGCACGGGCTCGGCTCTACACTTGATCTGCGCCAGCTGCGTCGCCATTGCTGTTCCTGACCCCAAGGAAAGGAAGGCGCAGGGATGCATTCGATCTTCCGCTGGACCGCGGCGCTGCTGCTGACGCTGGGCATGGCCCTTAGTGCGCATGCCGACGACATCGCCGCGCAGATCCGCCAGCATGCCGGTGACCATCGCCTGCTGGTACTGGGCGAATTCCACGGTACCCGCGAGACCCCGCTGCTGGTGCACCAGTTGGTGGACGACTACAGCCGCGCCGGCCCGGTCGTGCTGGCGCTGGAACTGCCACGCGGCGAAACCCCCACGCTACACGATTACCTGGCTTCCGACGGCGGCGAGAAGGCACGCCAGCAGCTGCGCGGGCGTGCCTTCTGGAGCGTGCGCGATGACCAGCACGATGGCCGTCGCAGCCGCGACATGCTGGCGATGATCGAAAGCCTGCGCGTGCTGAAGTCGCAGGGGCGTGTGATCGAAGTCGTTGGCTATGACGTCAATGCCAGCAAGGGCGGCAACCAGGCCCGCGATGACCACATGGCTACCGAGTTGCGGCGCCTGTACCGGCGTCTGCCGGCTGACGCACGCATGCTGGTGCTGACCGGTAACGTGCACGCCATGCTGCAGCGGCCGCAGGGCATGCCGCCGGAAATGCAGCTGCACCCGATGGCCTCCCAGCTGCGGGATCTGGAGATCTACAGCGTGCGGTTGGGCGCGCAGCGTGGTCAGGCGTGGGGATGCGCGGGCCGCTGCGTGGCGCGGTCACTTCCAGAGCAGGTGGCCACGGCGCCGCGGGTCGATGCCGATGCGAAACGGCCGTACGACCTGTGGGTGTGGATGCCGGAGTTGAGCGTCGGCACGCTGGTGGGCCCGTAACGGCAGGCAACCCATCCACGCATGGCGTGGATCTACTGGTGGTTCACGCCATCGGTGGGAGTAGAGCCACGCCATGCGTGGATGGGCTCTCACGGAACCCGGCGCAGCCAGTGTCGGGTTTCGCCCGGGATGGCTGCAACTGCGCGCATCGACCAAGCCGTCGCGCTGTAGGGTTTTGCCGCGCGGTCAGCTTCCTGCACGCAAGGCGTCACAGATACCGACTGTTCCACCAGACCGGATCATCAACAGTAGATACACAGGTATTGCGGGATGACTCGCAATTCTGTGGAGCAATCAATGAGATGTCATGTTTCTCTGCCCATCGTTCTGTGTGCCGCGCTTACCTGCCTGGCTGGCAATGCGGCAGCAGAAGTAAAAGCACTGAGTCGGGCCAACTGCATTGGATTCATCAACGAATCCGTGACCTATGAACGGCCCCAGTTTCGCAGTTTTCAGGGGTCGGCCGTAACCAGGCACGTTCCCCTCGGGAACATTGAGCCGAAGCATGCTTTCGGTGCGCCTAACAATGGACTGTACTCCTGGCGATTTTACGCAGGCGATGGCAGTGATCCAGAACGAATGGTTGTTCACGGATATCACACATGGGTGCTGGGCGGACGCGTATTTACGCAATCCACGAGTGCGGTCGATTGCCAACTTTCGGAGTGGTGAGCATCATGAAGAGTCTTTGCTTTATCGCATTCTCGCTGGCCATGTCGATGTCAGCTCAAGCATCCCAGAATGAACCTGCTCTCGATGCGGTAGGGAGCTGGCTACACCAACGCGCCATGCAGGCTGCAATGCAGGAGGCCTCGGCAATGGGAAGATCGTCCGCCAGCGTGGGCAGCTACCAGATGGTGAAACTGGCAGACCTTGATGCCCCCCGAGAAGTGAAGCGGCAGCTTCGCGATGACATCGAACGATCCAACGGTGTCGTGCGGGTTGCAGCAGGGAGCATCCCAACGCAGGCCGAAATGCTGGCTGCCGTGCCGCGGACTCACCGCTCAACTCCAGAACTACGCCAGCGCCTGCCGCAGCCACCCAGCAGGCTGGAAAGCAGCCTGCTGGGCGCAGCCGAGATGATTGGCATGGAGCCCAGTGGTGCGTTGGAGGGTGGAAAGTCCTCGGGCTTGAGCCGTTTCTACCGGCTGGAGGGTGTCGGCATCGTGGAGTTCAGCGAGAACAACTTCCTCGCTGCGGGCATGCAGATCGAGGTCATCGCGGAGGCGCAGAACACCGTGGTGGACGGCAAGCCCGCTCACCTCGGGAAGGTTGTGGATAGTGTCGGCCGTACTCGGGTTGAGCTTGCCTGGACGGGAGACAGCAAGACCTACAGTCTGACCGTCACGGGCGAGCCGGGCAGCGACGTGGAGCGCAACGCCCGAGTGCTGCACGACATCGCCGCGGCCATCGTGGATTAGCGGCGGCGTATGCGTCATCCACGCATGGCGTGGATCTACTGCGGGTTCACGCCATCCGCGGTTTGGTAGATCCACGCCGCGCGTGGATGGGCTCTCTACAAAAACCCGCGCGCCCAATCAGGGCGCGCGCTTCGCATACCGCTGCGCGATCACACCGCAGACGATCAGCTGGATCTGGTGGTAGATCATCACCGGCAGCACGATCGCACCGAGACTGCCACCGGCGAACAGCACCTTGGCGATCGGCACGCCGGTGGCCAGGCTCTTCTTCGAACCGCAGAACACGATGGCGATCTCATCCTCACGGTTGAAGCGAAGGCGGCGGGCGATGAAGGTGATCAGCGGCATGGCGATGCCCAGCAGCACGGCGGCCACGACCGCCACGGCCAGCAGCGAGAGCAGCGGCGTCTTGCTCCACAGGCCCTCGGTGACGGCTTCGCCGAACGCCGAATACACCACCAGCAGGATCGTGCCCTGGTCGGTATAGCGCAGCAGCGCGCGCTGCCTCTCTACCCAGCCGGCAATCCACGGCCGCAGCAGATGGCCGGCCACGAACGGCACCAGCAGCTGCAGCATGATGCCGCCGATCGCGTGCAGCGGGTCGTGCACGCCGCCGGAGGTACCGGCCAGTGCGGTCAGCAGCAGCGGCGTCAGGAACACACCGAGGATGCTCGACAGCGACGCGCTGCATACCGCGGCAGGCACGTTGCCGCGTGCCATCGAGGTGAACGCGATGGACGACTGCACGGTGGAGGGCAGGGTGCACAGGAACAGCACGCCCAGGTACAGCTCGGGGGTCAGCAGCCAGCCCGACAGCGGCTTGAACATCAGCCCCAGCAGCGGGAACAGGATGAAGGTGCAGGCCAGGATGGTCAGGTGCAGCCGCCAGTGCAGCATGCCGCCGATGATCGATTCGCGCGGCAGGCGTGCGCCATGCAGGAAGAACAGCGCGGCAATGGCGACGGTGGTGACATCGTCGAGGACGATGGCGGCGGCGCCCTTCATCGGCAACAGCGAGGCCAGGCCGACGGTGCACAGCAGGGCGAGGGTGAAATTGTCCGGTCGCAGGCGCGACCACCAGCGGGTCATGGTGGGCAGAGTCCTTGGTGCGGAGGGTTCAGGGCGAGGTGACCGGTGTGGCCAGGCGCTGGCGGGTGGCGGCTTCCAGCGACTTCAGGCCGGCGCGCTGGCCCAGCCGAAGGGCCTGTTCGGGGCTGGCATGTTCGTAGCGTGCATTGACCAGGCCGAGCACGGCACCGGCGCGGTTGCCGGAGGCGCAGTGCAGCAGCACCGGCCCTTGGCTCTGCTGCAGGACCTGGTGCACGGCACGCACGTTGGCGGCATCGAGCCCCTCGGCACCGGCCACCGGAATGCGCACGTAGCGCAGGCCCAGTGATTCGGCGACGCGGGTTTCGTCGAAGCCCCGGTCCTCGCCGGGCTGGCGCAGGTCGATCACGGTGCGCACGCCCTGCGCGGCCAGGGTCTGCAGCTGTGCGGCGCTGGGTTGGCCACCGGCATACAGGCCGGGGCGCACTTCAGGCAGGGGGGCTTCGGCAAAGGCCTTCAGCGGCAGGCAGAGCGACAACAACAGCAGGCAGGTCAGGCGCAGCAGCATGGTCCTCTCCGTGAAAACGTTCTGCCCGCTACAGGCGCAGTCCGGCGCGCGCCTTCAGCAGCTCGCGCAGTTCGTATTTGTCAGTATCGTCCAGACCCTGTTGGCGCTGCTTTGCCAACAACTCCTCCAGACGTTGCACCAGCAGCTGTTTCTCCAGCTGGGCCACGGCATCGTGCAGTTCCTGGGTCCAGCTCGCATCGTCGCCCGGCATTGTCTGCGCGGCCAGGGTATGCAGCGACGCTTGCTCCTCACGCCCGTCGAAGTGCTCCAGCAGGGCGCCGGTGCTGATGTCCGGGCGCTGTTCGACCAGGCCCAGCAGCTCCAGCAGCAGCTCCACGCCGGGCAGGCGCAGGCCCTGGAAGTGGTGCTTGCCGCCCAGCGTCAGTGCCAGCGACGGCTGCTGCAGCAGTACGGCGATCGCGCCGCGTACCAGGCTGCGCTTGGCCACGGGCTGGATCGTTCGCGAGGGCTGGCGCTGCGGCATCGGCGCGCGTGCGGCCTGGGCGTTGCCGCCAAGGCCGGTCAGCTGCGCCAGCTGCTGCTTCATCAGATCGCCGAAGGCGCCGTCGGGAATCTGCGCCAGCATCGGCTTGGCCCGCTCGGCCAGGCGTGCCTTGCCATCGAGCGTGCCCAGGTTGATCTCGCGGGTCAGTTCATCGAAGAAGAACTGCGACAGCGGGGTGGCCTGCTTCAGGCGTTCGTTGAAGGCCTCGGCGCCTTCCTTGCGCACGATGGTGTCCGGGTCCTCGCCATCGGGCAGGAACAGGAAGAAGGCCTGGCGGCCATCCTTCATGCGCGGCAACACCGACTCCAGCGCCTTCCAGCCGGCGCGGCGGCCGGCGGCGTCGCCGTCGAAGCAGAAGAACACATCCGGTGCGTTGCGGAACAGCAGCTCGGCATGGTCCGGCGTGGTCGCGGTACCCAGTGTTGCCACCGCCTGGGTGACGCCGAACTGGAACAGCGAGACCACGTCCATGTAGCCCTCGACCACGATCAGCCGCTCGATCTTCTGGTTGGCCTGGCGCACCTGCCACAGGCCGTACAGCTCGCGGCCCTTGTGGAACAGCGCGGTCTCGGGCGAGTTGAGGTACTTGGGGCCGTCGTCCTTCTCGAACACGCGGCCACCGAACGCGATCACCCGGCCACGGCGATCGAAGATCGGGAACATCACCCGGTCGCGGAACTTGTCGTAGACGTGGCCGCGATCGTTCTTGGAGAACAGGCCGGCGCGGTCGAGCAGCTTCATGCGCCGCTCGTCCTTGCCCAGCGCATCGCGCAGGCCGCTGTAGCCATCCGGTGCGTAGCCGATCTGGAAGCGCGCGCGGTTCTCTTCGTCCACGCCACGGCCATCCAGGTAGCTGCGGGCCTTGTCGCTGCCTTGCAGGTTGTTCTGGAAGAACTTGGTCGCAGCATCCAGCGCCGAGTACAGCTCGCGGCTGTCGTCCTGCTGCTGCGGGCTGCGCGGGTTCTCGCTGCGCGGCACTTCCATGCCCACGCGCTTGGCCAGCTCATCCACCGCATCGAGGAACTCGAGGCGGTCGTAGTTCATCAGGAAGCTGATCGCGGTACCGTGCGCACCACAGCCGAAGCAGTGATAGAACTGCTTGGTGGGGGAGACCGTGAACGACGCCGATCGCTCGTCATGGAACGGACAGCGCGCCGCGTATTCCTTGCCCTGGCGCTTCAACGGCACGCGGCTGCCCACCACCTCGACGATGTCGGAGCGGGCCAGCAGGTCGTCGATGAAAGCGTCGGGGATACGGGCCATGGGCAACAGGGCAGGGCGCGGCCGCCAGGGCGCGCAGCGGGGGGGCGGCGGATTCCCCTAGTTTACCCGCTGGCGCCGCCGGGACCGGCCTGTTCGGCTTCGACCCCGGCCTTGGCCAGCTGCGCCCGTGCATGCTGACGCTCGTCGATCACTGCGGTCATCAGCGCGCCGACGAAGAATACGGCGGTGGCGTAGTAGATCCAGACCAGCGAGATCACCAGCGCGCCCATTGAACCGTAGGCGCTGCCCGGAGCCACGGTGGCGATGTAGACGCCAATCCCGTAGCGGCCGAGGGTGAACAGGATCGAGGTGATGGCACCGCCGATGAAGGCCTGGCGCCAGGCCACGCGGCGGTCGGGCAGGTAGTGGTAGAGGAAGGCGAAGGCCAGCGTGTACAGCAGCAGCGAGGTCAGGTACCCGATCGCCGGCAGTACCGAGGGCAGCTGCGCGAACACGACCTGCAAGGCGGTAGTGGCGGTCATCGACAGGATCAGCAGGAAGCCCAGCGCCAGCACCACGCCGAACGAGAACACGCGCTTGCGCAACCAGGCCTTGACGCCTTCCAGGCGTTGGCCGCTGGTGTGGAAGATCCGGTTCAGCGCGTTCTGCAGCTGGGCGAACACCGCCGTGGCGCCCACGAACAGCAGCAGCGTGCTCCACAGGCCGGCCAGTGAACCGACGCTGGGCTGGCTGTTGGCGTTGTGCAGCACGGTGTCGGCGACGCTGGCTACGCTGCTGCCAGCGACCGAACCGATCTGGCTGATCAGCGTCTGCTGCGCCGGTGGGTACAGCGAGGCGGTCAGCCACAGCAGCAGCACCAGCAGCGGTGCCATCGACAGCAGGGCGTAGAAGGAAACCGAGGCGGCCTGGGTCAGCACGTCGATTTCGACGAAGCGCTTGGCCACCGCCATCGGGAAGCTGTCCTGCAGCTTTCCCAGGCGGGATCGGACGGCAGGCAGGAAGGCGCGGGGATGGGGCATCAGCGGACAACGGTGAGGGACGGGAGAGTGTTTTTCTAGCAAATCACGACGTCATGCGGGGTGAAGCGCCTATTCAGCACCTCGTTCCGTGAGCGTCCGCGCTATCCTTTTGCTGGACCGAAGGCGCGCAAGGGGGTTGCCGTCGCGGTATCCGGGGCCGGCTGCCGCAGCGCAGGGCCACGACATTCCAATTTCTCTACAGAAGGACGCGTTATGAAAGGGATGGTCTACACCACGATGGTGTTGCTGGCGACCGTGAGCGGCTCGGCTGCCGCAGCATCGGCCGCCTGTGAGAAGGCATTCAAGACGGTAGGGGATCCGCGCAACGGCGCGATGTACATGGCCGACATCACCGTGCCGGGGCTGAAGGTGCAGAGCGCGCTGGACCAGCTGCGGCAGATCGGTGCGGAGGATGAATTCGAAGTGGGCGGGCAGCTGGTGGAAGGCAATACCGGCAACCAGTACCTGATCCAGACCAAGGGGCTGCGTACGCCGCTGGTGCTGATCGGCACCGCCGACCACACCGGCCGGGTCACCCTTGCGACGAAGCTGGCGCGTGGCCAGACGATCGGCCAGGAAGAGGCGCGGCAGTCGATGTGCGCCATGCTGGACAAGCTGAAGGGGGGCAGCCAGGGCGAAGCGCTTGCCGCGGCGGCGCGCTCGAAGCAGCCCATGCCTGCGCCGGAAGAGGTGGCCGCGCCGGACCTGTCCAAGAAGATGGGCAAGGAAGTGCGCAGCACGATGGCGGCCTACAATGCCGCCGGCAGCTTCAAGGACCTGATGCTGGGAACCACCACCAACAAGGAAGACCTGGGCGATCGTTCGGCCACCTTCCTGCCGCTGTACGCGAAGTACATCGGCCGCCGATACCGCATCGACGGGCAGGTATATACGGTCAATCGGAACAGCTACTCCACCCGCCCGGGTGAAGTGGGGTCGATCAACTACCTGGTGACGCCGGAACGCGGCCTGCTGCGGATCCGCCAGAACGACTCCTTCAACAACAACAACTACACCATCCGCTGCGAGTTCGCGCCGGACCAGGCTGCCAACTTCAGCATGCTGCGCGAGCGTGACTGGGCAAAGCTGGAAGGCGAGGTGAGCTCGCTCGAGGGCAGCTCGATGACCCTGCGCAACTGCCGCCAGGTGTAAGCGGCAGCGCCACCACGTGCCGTCATGACAAGGCCCACATCTGCGGGCCTTGTCGTATCCGGCAGGTGCGGCGAGGTTCAGCCGGCCAGCTGCTGCTTGACCAGCTTGGACACCAGGCCCATGTCGGCCTGGCCGGCCAGCTTGGGCTTCAGGGCGCCCATCAGCTTGCCCATATCGGCCGGGCCGGAGGCGCCGGTCTCGGCGATGGCGGCCTGGATGGCGGCGACGATCTCGGCTTCGCCCATCTTGGCCGGCAGGTAGGCTTCGATGACCACGATCTCGGCGCGCTCGATCTCGGCCAGGTCTTCGCGGTTGGCGGCTTCGAACTGGCTGACCGAGTCCTTGCGCTGCTTGACCATCTTGTCGAGCACGGCGATCACGGCGGTGTCATCCAGCTCGATGCGCTCGTCCACTTCGCGCTGCTTGATGGCGGCGTTGATCAGGCGGATCACGCCCAGCTTGTGCTTCTCGCCCGCCTTCATGGCGGCCTTCATGTCTTCGGTGAGCTGCTGCTTCATGCTCATGAGGAACCTCGTGGTGGTAGGTGGGGCGGGGCGGATGCCCGAACCCGGAAACGCAAAAAGCCGGCGACGCTCGCGCGTGCCGGCTTCGGCTCCATCGCGACGGGCAGGCCCGCCGCAATGAAGATGCGTCCGATCAGTACAGGCGCTGACGCTTGGTGACGTCGCGCGACGAGCGGCGCAGCTGACGCTTCACAGCAGCGGCGGCCTTGCGCTTGCGCTCCTGGGTCGGCTTTTCGTAGAACTCGCGCTTGCGGGTTTCGGCCAGCACACCGGCCTTTTCGCAAGTGCGCTTGAAGCGGCGAAGAGCAAACTCGAAGGGCTCGTTCTCGCGGACTTTGACGCTGGGCATGGAATCTCCGGGACACAGTAGAACCGGGTCACGCCCGGCGAGCCGCACATTATAGCGGCGAATCAACAAACTGCAAGCGGCCAACCCTGAATACGGGCCGGGGGTTCGAAAGCAGTGAGATCTGCACGTCCCCCGAGGGGGCGGCAGGGGCGTCATAATAGCAGGCATGCGAGTCCTTGGCATCGAATCTTCCTGTGATGAGACCGGCGTGGCGGTGTATGACACCGACCTGGCCGGCAGCGCGGCCCTGCGCGCCCATGCGGTCTACAGCCAGATCGCCCTGCACGCCGAATACGGTGGTGTGGTGCCCGAACTGGCCAGCCGCGACCACGTCCGCAAGCTGCTGCCGCTGGTGCGACAGACCCTGGCCGACGCCGGCCTTGGCGTGGACGACATCGACGGCGTGGCCTATACGGCCGGGCCCGGCCTGGTCGGGGCACTGCTGGTCGGCGCGGGCGTAGCGCGTTCGCTGGCCTGGGCGCTGGAGGTGCCGGCGGTGGGCGTACACCATATGGAAGGCCACCTGCTGGCGCCGTTGATGGAAGACGATCCGCCGGAAGCGCCGTTCGTGGCGCTGCTGGTGTCCGGTGGGCATACCCAGCTGGTGGCGGTGGACGCGATCGGCCAGTACCGCCTGCTGGGCGAGACCCTGGACGATGCGGCCGGCGAGGCCTTCGACAAGACCGCCAAGCTGATGGGCCTGCCGTACCCGGGCGGCCCGCAGCTGGCCAGGCTGGCCGAGCAGGGCAGGCCGGGGGCCTACCGCTTCGCGCGGCCGATGACCGACCGCCCGGGGCTGGATTTCAGCTTCTCCGGCCTGAAGACCCAGGTTCTGATGGCCTGGCGCGACAGCGACCAGAGCGAGCAGACCCGCGCCGACATCGCCCGGGGCTTCGAAGACGCCGTGGTCGAGACCCTGTCGATCAAGTGCGAGCGCGCGCTGGAAGCGGCCGGGACCAATGTGATCGTGGTGGCCGGCGGTGTCGGTGCCAACACGCGCCTGCGCGCCCGCCTGCAGCAGATGGCCGAGCGCCTCGGCGGACGGGCCTGTTTCCCGCGGCCGGCGTTGTGCACCGACAACGGCGCGATGATCGCCTTCGCCGGCGCGCTGCGGCTGCAGGCCGGCCAGCACAGCCCGCCGAAAGTGGACGTCACCCCCCGCTGGGACATGGCGACCCTGCCGGCGGTCTGAGTTCCAACGGCCGCTCCCTGTAGCGTCGAGCCATGCTCGACTGCGCGTGATCCAGGCTACGCACGCGCGCCCAACGGCGACGCTGCCAATACCGTCGTCGCCCGCTCATGGCGCTGCAGCCACCCCAGAGTGTGCGGGCAGCGGGCGTGGATCAGCCGTCCGATCGCCGCCAGGTCGGCACCGATGTCGCGTTCCAGGATGGGTTCGTGGTGGGCGATCCGATTGCGCAGGAGGCGGATGCGGTCGAGGTCGGCATGGATGGACCGACGCAGGACGGACAGCGGCACCGAGGGTGCGTGTGGCAGCGCCAGGCCCATGGTCCCGGCCCAGATCGAATGCTCGAACCGTCGAGCGAACAATTGCTGCCAGAAGCCGAATCGCAGTTTGGCGATGACCTCCGGTACATCCCGCGGAGCTCCGGCGCTGCCGCGGACATCGCATGGCGAGGCAAGGGCGCCTTCGGCAGGAAGGCTGCGCAGCAGCGCTGGATGCCAGGGCCAGCATCGACCATAGCGATGCACCAGCGCCGTAGCGGCTGCATTGCGGATCACGACTTCACAGATATGCAACGGTGGCAGGAGAGCAGCACACATCTGCATGTTCCAGGCATAGAGCGTGGCTGGATCGGCTGCGCAACGAGAAGCGATGCGCTCGTAGGTCGACCATCTCTGCCGGGATAGCGCTGCCTGCAGGATCCTGCTTTCCTTCATCAACTCACTCCCAGGGAACGTGGTTTCACCTTGACCCTGGGAACGAGGCAGGAACATCAGAAAACGGCATCATGATCGTCGGTGTTTTTTCGTGGATCGGCTCGGTTTTTCACCCGGTCGTCTGCCGTGACGCATTTGCCAATTGACTGGTCTGGGGGGCACTCCTAACCTTGCGGCGTGTGCTCCGGGACTCGCGGCTGGATTCCAGCTTCCCCTGGGGACGTTGAGAGGTACCAAAGGGCCCCGCTAGCAGGGCCCGTTGTCTTTTCTGAAGCCGTGTCCCTGCCGGCTGCTCATCGCCCGTTCCGGGCAGGCTCACCGCCGTGCCGTTACCATGGCCCCCTGTACTCGGGCTGGTAAGCGCAATGGACAAGGTTTTCATCGAGGGGCTGACGATCGACGCCCTGATCGGTATCTACGATTGGGAACGACGGATCCGCCAGGACCTGGTGTTCGACCTGGAAATGGGCTTCGACAACCGTCGTCCCGCGGCCTCCGACGACATCGCCCATACCCTGAACTACAAGGCGGTGAGCAAGCGCCTGGAGCAGTTCGTGCGCGAGTCGGAATTCGGCTTGGTGGAAACCCTGGCCGAGCGCTGCGCACGGATCGTGCTGGACGAATTCGACGTGAAGTGGCTGCGCCTGAAACTGAGCAAGCCCGGCGCGGTGCGTGGCGCGCGCGCGGTGGGCGTGATCATCGAGCGCTCGCGGGACTGATCCGGTAGTGCCGGCCGCTGGCCGGCACCCCCAACAACAACGACAACGCAAGGAGACAACTGATGGTGGACGCGGTGGTGGCGGTACAGTGGCTGGAACGGCTGCAGAACACACTGGAACCCTATCCCGGCGCCTACCTGGCGTTGATGATCTCAGCCCTGCTGATCGCCGCGGGCCTGGCCAACTGGGTGACCAAGCGCATTCTCGTGCGCGGCCTGCGGCGCCTGCTGCAGCGCCTGCCCGGCGCCGAGTCCGGGCGCGGCAGCCACCTGATGCGGGTGATCTCGCGCCTGTCCAACGTAGTGCCCAGCCAGGTGATCGCCTCGGGCATCACCCTCATTCCCGATCTGCCGCCAGGCCTGGTCAACGTCATCATCAAGCTGTGCATCGTATGGGCCGTACTGACGGTGTCGATGGCGTTCTCGCATGCGCTGGACGCGGCCAACAGCCTGTACGAACGCAAGCCCGATGCGCGCAACAAGCCGATCAAGGGCTACCTGCAGGTGGTCAAGATCGTGGTGTTCGTGGCCGCCGGCCTGTCCATCATCGCCACCCTGCTGGGGGTGAAGCTGGGCCCGCTGGTGACCGGCCTGGGCGCGGCCACGGCGGTGCTGATGCTGATCTTCCAGGACACCATCCTGTCGCTGGTGGCCAGTGTGCAGATCAGTGGCGATGGCCGCGTGCGCATCGGCGACTGGATCGAGATGCCCAGCCAGAACGCCGACGGTGACGTCATCGATATCGCGCTGCATACCGTCACGGTGCAGAACTTCGACAAGACCATCACCACCATCCCGACCAAGAAGCTGGTGACCGAGTCGTTCAAGAACTGGCGCGGCATGCAGGAGGCCGGTGGTCGCCGCATCAAGCGCGCGCTGTACCTGGACCAGCACAGCGTGGGATTCCTGGACAAGGGCGACCTGGCCTTCCTCGGCGAATTCGCATTGCTGCGTGACTACCTGCAGGAGAAGGAGCAGGAGCTCGGCCAGTGGAACGGGCGCCTGCGCGAGCAGGGCGTGGCCGAGGTCAACAGCCGCCGGGTGACCAACCTGGGCACCTTCCGTGCGTATGTGGAGCGCTATCTGCGCAGTCACCCGGGCATCCATACCGACATGACCCTGCTGGTGCGACAGCTGCAGCCGACCACCGAGGGCCTGCCGCTGGAGCTGTACTGCTTCACCCGCAGCACCGCCTGGGGCGAGTACGAGGCGGTGCAGTCGGACATCTTCGACCACCTGCTGGCGATCCTGCCGGCCTTCGGCCTGCGGGTGTTCCAGGCCTCCAGCGACGCCATGTTGATGGCCGGGCAGCGCCAGTTGGCCGGCTCGGAGTAAGCTGCGATGCCTCCGGCCGGACCGTACGGATCCGGCTGGAGCCTGAAACTGAATGACGAAACCTCTCGCCAAATGGCTCGGGATCGCTAGAATGCCGGGCTTGTAAACGTTTTCATCAAGGACTGCTGGTGGCCTCCGATCGCATCGAATCCCTCATTGCCCAGATGACCGTCGAGGAAAAGGTCGGCCAGCTGGGTGTCTTCGCGGACATGGTCCGCCCGTTCGCCCCGGACGTGAACCCGGAAGCCAACGTGCGCAATGCCGACCAGGTGCTGCAGCAGGTACGCGAGGGCAAGGTCGGTTCCCTGTTCAATGGCGTGGGCGCCGAGCTGGGCCGCCGGATCCAGCAGGTCGCCACCGAAGAGAGCCGCCTGGGCATCCCGGTGATCCTGGCCGCCGACGTCATCCACGGCATGCGCACCGTGTTCCCGATCCCGCTGGGCGAGGCCGCCAGTTTCGAGCCGGAGCTGGCCGAGCGCACCGCACGCGCCACCGCCATCGAAGCCACCGCTGCCGGCCTGCACTGGACCTATGCGCCGGCGGTGGACATCGCCCGCGACCAGCGCTGGGGCCGTGGCGCCGAGGGTGCCGGTGAGGACGTGGTGCTGGGCTGCGCGTTCGCCGCCGCCCGCGTGCGCGGCTTCCAGGGCAGTGACCTGCGCGCCGACGATTCGTTGCTGGCCACGCCGAAGCACTTCGCCGCCTACGGTGCGGTGATGGCCGGCATGGAATACAACATGGTGGACATCTCGCCGCAGACCCTGCGCGACGTGCACCTGCCGCCGTTCAAGGCCGCCTTCGACGCTGGCGCGATCACCGTGATGTCCTCGTTCAACGACATCAACGGCGTGCCGGCCAGCGCCAATGCCGAGCTGCTGACCGACATCCTGCGCGGTGAGTGGAAGTTCCCGGGCGTGGTGATCTCCGACTACACCGCTGACATGGAACTGGTCGCGCACGGCTATGCCGCCGATGACCGCGATGCCACCGCCAAGGCGTTCACCGCCGGTCTGGACCTGAGCATGCAGAGCGGTTTCTACGCCGAGCACCTGCCGGGCCTGGTCGAGAGCGGCGAGGTGCCGATGGCGGTGCTGGATGAAGGCGTGCGCCGCATCCTGTGGCTGAAGGAAACCATCGGCCTGTTCGACGACCCGTACCGTTCGCTGGACCCGGCGCGCGAAGCCGATACGTCGCACCTCGCCGCGCATGACGCGCTGTCGCGCGATGCCGCGCGCCGTTCGATCGTGCTGCTGAACAACCGCGACAACGTGCTGCCGCTGCAGAAGCGCGGGCAGAAGATCGCGCTGATCGGCCCGTTCGTGCAGGACCGCGAGAACATCGAAGGCTGCTGGACCCTGTTCGGCGACAAGCAGCGCTACGTGGACCTGAAAACCGGCGTGCGTGCCGCCATCGGCGACGAGGCGTTGCTGGAGATCGTGCCGGGCTGCGAACTGGAAACCGCAATTCCGGGCGGCACCGAAGCGGCCGTGGCCGCCGCGCTGCGTGCTGATGTGGTGGTGCTGGCGCTGGGCGAGCCGCAGCGCTACAGCGGTGAAGCGCAGTCGCGCGTGGAGATCACCCTGCCGCCGGCCCAGCAGGCGCTGGCCGAGGCGGTGGCGATGACCGGCAAGCCGCTGGTGGTGCTGCTGCGCAATGGCCGCGCGCTGGCGCTGCAGGGCGCGGTGCGCAATGCACAGGCGGTGGCGGTGACCTGGTACCTCGGCACGCAGACCGGCCATGCGGTGGCCGATGTGCTGTTCGGCGACTACAGCCCGTCCGGCCGCCTGCCGGTCAGCTTCCCGCAGGTGTCCGGCCAGCAGCCGTATTTCTACAACCACCCGCGCACCGGTCGCCCGGAACTGCCGACCATGTCCGAGTTCAAGGCACGCTGGCGCGAGATCCCGAACGAGCCGCTGTATCCGTTCGGGCATGGCATCGGCTACACCACCTTCGCCTACGGCATGCCGCAGCTGAGTGCGGCCCAGCTTGGCTGGGACGACAGCCTGACCATCACCACCACGTTGACCAACAGTGGCGACGTGGCCGGTGAAGAAGTGGTGCAGCTGTACATCCACGACCGCGTGGCCAGCCGCGTGCGTCCGGTGCGCGAACTGAAGGACTTTCGCAAGGTGGCACTGCAGCCGGGCGAGTCGGCCGAAGTGGTGTTCACCCTGACCCGCGAGCAGCTGGCGTTCACCGGCCGCGACGGCGTGCTGCGTGCCGAGCCGGGCCAGTTCGACCTGTGGGTCTGCGCCTCGTCGGCGGCAGGTGAAGCCGTGCAGTTCGAACTGCTGAAGGCCTGATCGAGAAAAAGGGGACGGAGGGGATTAAGTCGCTAGTGGCACAAACGACTTAATCCCCTCCGTCCCCTTTTTTGTTGTCCTCACTGGCACGGCGCTACCATCGGTGTTCTTGAACCGATGGATGCCCGCGCATGCGCACGATCGCTGTGTTGATTCCCGCCCTGTTGCTGGCGGCCTGTTCGCAGCCGGCGCCGCCGGCCGAGCCTGCGGTGGATGCACCGCCGCCGATGGAGGCCAGTGCTGCGGCGACGCCCGCGGCTGAACCGGCGAAGGCTGCTGCTGAGCCGGCCGGCGCCGCACCGGCGGATGTGTCCGCGGAAGACGCGCGTGCACGCATCGAGACCCTGCTCGGTGATGCCGCGCAGTACGAGAAGGTCTTCAACGCGTTCAAGACCGCGGTGGTCAGCGGTGATCGCGCTGCGGTGGTGGAGGAAGTGCGCTTCCCGTTGAACATCAGCGGTGGAAAGAAGATCACCGGCCCCGGTGAGTTCCAGCGCAACTACGAGAAGATCATCACCCCGGCGGTGGTCAAGGCGGTGTCCGGGCAGGACTTCGGCAAGGTGTTCGTCAACCAGCAGGGCGTGATGATCGGTGACGGGCAGGTGTGGTTGAACGGGCAGTGCCTGGACCAGGCCTGTGCGCAGACCGAGGTGAAGGTCATCACCATCCAGTGAACGCAGACGGCCCCGCGTGCGGGGCCGTTGCGGGCAAACGTGCCGGCCAGCGGCCGGCACTATCGGGGCATCAGGTCTTCGGCGTGAGCTTCAGCAGGCGCGCCTTGCTGCCATCTTCCAGCAGCCACAGCGCGCCATCCGGGCCCTGTTCCACTTCGCGGATGCGCTCGCCCATGTTGAAGCGCTCGGCTTCGCGCGCGCTGTCACCATCGAAGGCCACGCGCACCAGCGAGGTGGACGACAGGCCGCCGATGAAGCCGCTGCCCTTCCACTGCGGGAACAGGGTACCGCTGTAGATCACGAAGCCGGCCGGCGAAATCACCGGCGTCCAGGTCACCTTCGGGGCGGCGAACTCCGGCCGGGTGCTGTGGTCGGGAATCGGGCGGCCGTCGTAGTGGTTGCCATTGGAGACGATCGGGTAGCCGTAGTTGGCGCCGCGCACGATCAGGTTCAGTTCGTCGCCGCCAGCCGGGCCCATCTCGTGCGCCCACAGCTTGCCGTTGGCATCGAAGGCCATGCCGAGGATGTTGCGGTGACCCAGCGACCACACCTGCGCGGCAACCCCGCCCTGCGAGGTGAACGGGTTGTCGGCGGGCAGGCTGCCATCGTCGTTGAGGCGGATGATCTTGCCGAGGTTGCTGCCCATGTCCTGCGCCGGATCGAACTTCTGGCGCTCGCTGGAGCTGATCCACAGCTTGCCGTCCGGACCGAAGGCGAGGCGGTGGCCGTAGTGGCCCTCACCGCTGACCTTGGGGCTTTGCCGCCAGATCACCTTCAGGTCCTTCAGCTGGCCGGCACCATTGGCGTCCAGCGCCAGCGTGGCCCGGGCGACGGCGGCACCACGGGTATCCAGCGTGCCTTCCTCGGCGTAGCTGAGGTAGATCACGTGGTTGCGGGCGAACTGCGGATGCAGGATCACATCGCCGAAACCACCCTGGCCACCGTAGGCGACCTTCGGAACGCCAGTGATCTCGTGCTTCTGGCCGCTGGCCAGGTCCAGGTGCTGCAGCTTGCCGCGCTTCTCGGTAACCAGCAGGCTGCCGTCGGGCAGGAAGGTCATCGCCCACGGCTGGTCGAAACGGCTGACTTCGGTGGCGGTGAACGGACGTTGGTCGGCGGCGGTGGCCGGAGCGGCCTTGGCGGCCGGTGTCGTCTCCGGACCGGCAGCATTGCAGGCGGAGGTGGCGAGGATCGGCACCAGGCCGAGGGCGAGCAGCAGGGGCGTGCGGGTCATGGGTATCTCCAGTGCGGGGATGCGGATGGCCGGGCTGTCCCTTGTATACCACTGCAGCGGTGACCGTCGTGGCCCGAAGGTCCTGCGCCCCCTGTGCGGCGGCCGTGGGATCGTCTAGGGTGGGCACGCCCGGGCAAAGCGTGCCCGCCTGCCTGCCAAGGACCTGCAATGAACACTGCCATGCCCCACAAGCCGTCCACCGCCTTCATCGCCGCCTCGTGGGTGGCCCTGCTGCTGGGTGCGGCGGCCTACCTGATCGGCCTGTTCAATGCCGCCACGATGGCGCTCAACGAGAAGGGCTACTACCTGACCCTGCTGCTGTTCGGCCTGTTCGCGGCGGTGTCGCTGCAGAAGAGCGTGCGTGATCGCGTCGAGGGCATTCCGGTGAGCGCGCTGTATTACGCACTGTGTTGGTTCGCGCTGCTGTCGGCGCTGATGCTGCTGCTGGTTGGGCTGTGGAATGCCACCCTGGCGTCGAGCGAGAAGGGCTTCTACGGCATGGCGTACGCGCTGTCGCTGTTCGGTGCGGTGGCGGTGCAGAAGAACACCCGCGACCTGATCGCCGCCGGCGGCGGTGAGAGCAAGCGCAGCGCGGCCGTGCCGCCGCTGCCGGAACAGGAGTGATCGATCCGGTGTAGAGCTGAGTCATGCTCGGCTCAGTCGAGCATGGCTCGACTCTACAGACGAGGTGCGAGAGCCGAGCGTAGGCTCGGCTCAACAGGGGCTTGCGCTACCGCGTTAGACGCGGATCCGCCCGCTGCGCTTCCTCCCAGCCACGACGCGCCGCATTGCGTGCCTGCGCCCAGTCCAGGCGGCTGCGGCCGCGTTCGCTGGCCCAGCGTGATTCCAGTTCGCGTTCCACTTCCTCGTAGGCGGGGATCATGTCCTGCGCACGAGCGGCGTGGCCGATGCGGTAGGCCGGCTCATAGTCCTCGAAGAACAGCTGGTCGTCGTAGTACGGTTCGGCCGTGTAGCGTTCGCGCCAGTAGTTGCTGACCGCATCGCGCGGTGTGTTGTCGTCCGGTACGCGGCCGGGAATCTGGTACTCGGTCATGGAAGGCTCCGTTGTGGACGAAGCCTGATCGTGCCCGCGTGGCGGTTAACGGCCCGGTCCGGCAGCGTGATCACCAGATCAATCCACCGGGCATGGCCCGGCGCTACGCTCACCCGGCGTCGGCATCCTTGCGCGGCAGCTTGTAGATCACCGCGCCGATGGCAAACGCCACCAGCGCCGCGGCGATGTTCTGCCAGCTGGCACTGGCGAACAGCGCAACGCACAGCAGCAGCGCCAGCACCGGAATCAGCGGGCCACCGGGCAGCTTCAATGCACCGGGGCGGTCGGCGTAGCGCTTGGCCAGCACCAGTACTGCAGCGGCTGTACCGATGTAGGCGAACAGGCGCGTGGTCATCGACAGCAGCGCCAGCTGCACGAACGAACCGGACAGGGCCAGGCCGAGTGCGATCAGGCCCTGACACAGGATCGACGCGGCCGGCGTGTGGAAGCGCGGATGCACCTGCGCCAGGATCTTCGGCCCGTAGCCATCGCGGGCCAGCGCGAACAGGAAGCGCGGGCCCATCATCATCGTGTTGCTGTTGGTGCCGAGGATGGAGATGGTCGCGCCGATGGTCAGGATCAGCGCCAGTGCCTCGCCACCGAAGCCGGCGGCGGCATCGGCCAGCGGTGTGGCCGAGCTGGCCAGGCCGGCCAGCGTGCCCTGCGCCACCACCTGCACCGCGCCGTAGATGACGGTGACGGTGATGATCATGGTGATCAGCGCGAACGGAATATCGCGGCGCGGATTGCGGTACTCGCCCGCGGCGGCCGGGATGTTCTCGAAGCCGGCGTAGGCGTACAGCAGCAGCAAGGCGGCTTCGCCCATGCGCTGCAGGTCATGCGGGTCCGGGCGCTGGCCGGAGAAGGCCAGCTGCGGATCGATGTAGAACGCACCGATGGCCACGAACAGCAGCAGCGGCAGCATCTTGCCGATCACCAGCACCACGCCGGTACGCGCGGCCGAGCGTACGCCGATGATGTTGACGCCGGTCAGGAAGCCCAGCGACACCACGATCACCGCGATGCGGCCCATGCCGGCGCCGGCCCACGGCCAGAAGCGCGCTACGGCATCGGCCAGCGCGTTGCTCAATGCGGCCGCCGAGCTGATGCGGGTCAGCCAGATCATCCAGCCTATCTCGAAACCGGCGAAGCGGCCGAAGGCTTCGCGGGCATACAGGTAGCTGCCTCCGGGTTCATCGAAGTAACTGGCGGCCTGCGCGTAGCAGAGCACCAGCAGCGCGACGACGATGCCGGCGGCGACCACGCCCCACAGGCTGAAGGGACCGAGCAGGGCGACGGTGGCGGCCGGCAGCAGGTAGATGCCGCTGCCGATCACATCGTTGATCGACAGGCCGACGATCTGCCAGCGGCTGACCGCGCGCTGCAGCTGCGGTTCGTGCTGCGCGCTCAACGGGCGTCTCCGCGCAGTGCGGGCAGCTGCCATTGCGCCTGTAGTCGCTTGTACTCGGTGCGTGGCAGCAGCACGAAGCGCGGCGTATCCTGCGGCCGCAGCCAGTCCAGCAGGGCCTGCATGCGCGCCTGCGGCATGGCGGTGCAGCCGGCGGTGGCCTCACCCGGCTGGCGCCACAGATGGGCGAAGATGCAGCTGCCCTTGCCGGGCTGGTTGCCCGGGTTGTGGGCAATCACGAAGCCCTGTTGATAGCGCACGTCGCCCTTGTTGTGCAGGTCCAGCCGCATCGGCTCGGTGGAGCCCTTGACCGCTGCACTGCCGACCTTCTTTTCATCCACGATGCGGTTGTAGAACGGCGAGCCGGGCACATCCATGCAGTAGCTGCTGTCCAGCATCGGCTGGTAGGGCATGGCGGTGCCGGGGCGTGTAACGGCATAGCCGAACGCGCTGCCCAGCGCGAACACGCCGGCCGGGCTGCGGCCATCGCCTTCCTGTTTCTGCGGGCCGTCGGTCTGCGCCGGATGCAGGCCCAGGCCCCAGGCGCTGCCGGTACGGCCGAGCGCCACCGGGAACGCCTGCCCATGTGCATGCCAGCCCTTGCCATCACGCACATAGGCCTGCAGTTGTCCCTCGGTGCTGTCCCAGCTTTCGCTGGTGACCACGATCAGCTGGCGCGCGCCATCCAGTGGCGCGGCGTGGGCGGACATCGCCGCAGAAAGCAGCACGGCAGTAGCGAGGCGGACCAGCGATTTCATCAACGTGCGCTCCGGTCAGGAATCCAGCAGGTGGTCGATCCGCTCCAGGTTCACCGCGAGCTGCTGCTGGCGATCCGGATTGGCGTGGCAGAGCAGCACGAACAGGAAATCGAGCAGCGCGTGCATGGCGCTACGGTACAGCAGCTGCGCGACCTGCGGCGTGCGGTCGTGCGCACACACCACCAGTGTTGCATCAGCATGCGCGCGCAGCGGGTTGGCGGTGTGGCGGGTGATGGAAATCACCTTGCCACCCATGTCCTGGAACTGCCGCGACAACTGTGAAAGCTGCGGCAGGTTGCCGAATTCGGAGAACACCAGCAGCGCATCGCCGGGACGTGCGGCCGACAGGTTGGCCAGCATCAGGATCGGGTCGGTATGCGGCACCACCAGCAGGCCGAGCAGCGACAGCCGCATGGCGAACTCGCGGGCGAACAGGCCGTCGTCCCCCAGGCCGTATACGAACAGCTTCGGCGCGCCGTCGAGCAGCTGCACGATGCGCTCGATTTCCCCGCGTGGATTGGCCTGTCGGGTTTCCTCTTCGGCTTGTGCCTTGCTGCGGCGCAGGGCCTCGCCCAGGCGCAGGTAGTCATCGCCGCTGTCGGGTTCGCTGGGCGCCTGCTGCGGGTCGGCACCGGCGCGAGCTACATCCTGGCCGATGGAGTACTTCAGGTCCGGGTAGCCCTTGAAGCCGAGCTTCTGGCTGAATTTCACCACGCTGGACTGGCTGATGCCCAGCGCGCTGGCCAGCTGCTGGGACGAGTAGTCGCGCAGCAGGTGGGCGTTGTCGAGAATGAAGTCGGCGATGCGGCGCTCGATGGCCGACATCTGCCCGCGCTCGGAACGGATCTTCAGCAGGGGCGGCATGCGGGGAGTCCGGGCATGTGTAGGCGCATTGCGGTTGGT
>NZ_JAOCFV010000066.1:0-26147 GCF_029842145.1 Stenotrophomonas sp. GD03794 | reverse complement strand
CGGTACCAAGCCGCGCGTCACGCTCCGCCCAGAACTCGAGCAAGGCCATTGCAAAGATTCCGTCAGGCAGGGAGCGCTGCGAGTTGCGCAGGAAGGAGAAGCTTCCGCCCGCCCCTTCGTTGATCAGCCCAAGCTCAGACAAAAGCGGCTCGACTGCCTCATCGCCGCCACGGCCATCACGCTTGGCTGCGTAGCAACGCAGACAGACCTCTACGTCACGCTTGAGCGTGACTCTGGAAGTCTTATGCCCCGCTTGCTCAACAGTAGATTTCAGCGAATCGGTCAGCCTCTCAACATCGAAGGCATGCTGTGCCCCTTGATTGAATACCCACCACCACGTAGTTGAACGCTGCGCTCGCCCTGCGAGCAGCCAATGAACCCACCACGCAGTTGCCGGACGCTCCAAAAATGGATCTAGGCCTGAACTTCCGAACAGGGCATGACCGGTCGTCCCAATTGAGATACGTCCATCGCGGGCTTCAGACATGACGTCGCAGGCCAATGCCCAATGCCGAATGGCGGCCACCATGTTCTTACCCACACCAAAGCGGCGGATACCTACATCGGGGGCAAAGACTTCCTTGGCCGGCCTCCCCTCCCCCTCTGCGGCAGCGTCGTAAGCCTTCCGCAACCACAGTTGTCGGAGCGGGAACGTTTCGTGGCCAGAAAACTGAACGAGCGTCGGGAGCGGGATCGAGGTCATGGCTAGAGTCTACTGGTGGCTCCCACCAGTTCAAAGTTGCGGCTGGACGATGGCACCAGTCGACTAGAGTCGAACAAGACAAAAACACTACAACTCATTGAAATACATAGAATTAATCGGAACTGAAGCGTGTGAGGCCCGAAAGGCCCCTACTGGCGGCCGCCTTCCGGGTGCGCGAGAGCTGACTCGGGCAAGCTTTTTCACCTGGCGCCAGAAAGAGAGTAATTGCCCCCCACTACAGATCTCGATGTTCCTAGGATCGAGCAGCAGGAGCCAACAACTGGCGATCTAAAGGATGGCGGCGATGTGCTTGTCAGTGGCGGCAACCAAATCTGAAATGAAACGGATGTGCTTTCTGAGGTCTTCGCGGGTTACCGCATGCGCCGCTGGCTGACCCGGGACAGGACGAAGAGAGCGGTGGGCAATGTCACCCCGCTTCTTCGCGATCGCGTTTAAGTGTCCTTTCGCGCGGGCCGGATCATAGTGATTCCACACCCACCCGTCGAAGACATTGATCTGCAGATACTTCTCAAAGATCTTTCCCACACGGTCGGAGGTAGGCGTGTGGAAGTATCTCAAGTCGTTCTCGAGCGAGGCTAGATAGAACGCCCTCATTCGTCCCCCTTCCTTGTCCCTACCCGCTAGCTGCTCGGCAGCCTCGCTGATCCGATCCTCAATGTAGGTTTCAAGTGCAGCCAGAGCCATCACAAGGCTCGCACGCTTAAGCACCTCAGCATTGTCAGGCGGTGGCTGGGAATTGATCGTATCGAAGTGCGCGAGGAGGTCCGCTGCATCTTGGATGACGTGAGTGAAGGTTTGAAAAGCATGAGAGCTCATCGCTAAGTCCATTTAGGTGATGATTAGCCTGGAAGACGCACTTCCGACCGGTGGCTACTCGAAGAGCGCCAGCAGCTGGCAGTCCATGCAACATGTCCCCCACCCCGCCGGGTGATTATTACATGAAGGCCTAGGACTGATTTGCACTCTGCGTCAACCATCTGTTCCGCAGCACGAACCAGGATGTGGCTCGGAACCGTAATGCCCCCTCGTGCCTGCCATGCCTCACGTGAAGGATGAGCCCAACGCTCTGAGGCGCAGGCTCACCATAGCGGCGACTGCTCTGGGGAACTGGCCAAGATGCCGCAGCACACGGCCGACCAGATACCGCAAGCGTTTGACTTCAAAAGGTTGGATAGGGGTTCGAGCTCAACTGCCAGCCCAAGCGCCTATGGCTGAATCAGCAACCACAAGCTGAGTGAACCTAGTGCGCAAGGACGAGACGGGCATGCAACGGCAAGGCAACCATGGAACTTTTTGCCCGCCCTTGTTGGCTGTTTGCTACTAGAACCCGAATTCAATCTCTGGCTCGTAGGCGTCACTCGCAATGTACGCCTTCCAGCCGTCCTGCGCCGTGCGTACAATAACAGCAACTGTAGATGGATCACTGAGCCACTGCTCCCCACCTGGTGTCGTTTGAAGTTGCTCGATCACTTGGCGCACTTGATCTGAATACGCGATAGGAAACAGATCCTTCCAGTCGGGCCCGAAGATTTCTCGTGCCCGGATGCCAGTAATGTGCTTCTTCGGCTTCTTCATGTCGTTCGCCCTCAAACGCGGAGGGATCAGCACAATGCGATCATCCTTTCTGGACACAACCGCTATGTCAGGATTATCAGCACCCACGGCCTTCTTGTCAGCCGCGGTAACCCGCTTCATGACCTCGCCTTTGACCTGATGAGTCATTCCCCCGTAGGCTTCCATCATGTACGCAGCCACACGGTGCACTGTGATGTTCGCTACATCAGCGCGTTGCCGTGACAGCACATCTCTTAGAAGGTTCGCCAAGGAAATATCCTTCGCGTAGAACACCAAGTTCATTACGGCCACCTCTCAAGTTCCATCGCTTAAAGCCCCTTCCCTCTGCGCTGCTACTAGTGTAGTTGAGGAATCCCCCCGTACTCGGACTCCCGAACAGACGGATATCTCGACTGCCGATTCTAAGCCTTCGCTGAGTTCAACGGCAGCCAGCAAAGTTTCAACGCGGCAATCTTCCTCCGGCGGGAGCTGGCTACACAGCCGTCGCAGATCGACGCGGTCAAGTCTTTAAGCATCGGCTAGATGAGGGGTCTTTTGCCACGACCGCGTTAGGACGAAGTGATCTCATCTAAGCCCAACCGCAGGTTAGGAGCATGGCGTCTCAACTGCTTGTAGCGCTGCGACTCGCCCCAAATTGGCTCCCACGGCCGGCCAGCCTTCTAACACGTTTTCCGGTTGTCGGCGTTGCTTGCCAGGCACTTCGACTGTTAAGCGCTGAAGGTCCAGGGAAGGCTACCGCGTCATACCGCATACCCCAAGAATGGCCTCATCACACCAGCTCATGACTTCTGGGCTATGTGGCGCGAGGTGAGGTATCCATGGCGGGGATGATGTATCCGGAACGACACCCCACGAGCTTCTGAGAGGGGTCAACGATAACCTACCGGCCCTACAGGACCTCTTTGAGCGCGGAGTCGATATGGGGGTTCTGCCGTACTACCTGTATCAGCTCGACAGAGTCCAAGGCGCTGCTCATTTCGAGGTAGAGGATGTAAGCGCCATAGAGCTTCACCGACGCCTAACCGCCAGCATGCCCGGCTATCTTGTCCCTAAGCTTGTGCGCGAGGTATCCGGGGATCGGGCAAAGAGAACCATTTATTAGGGCACGCGATTCATGCGCAGTCCCAATTGGGGAAGTGCCATCTATCAGGGTGTTCGGCCTCAGGGCACCGGATTCTGCGCATCGCGCGGGCGCAGCAGCGGATGCTCGGGTGTCAGGGTATTCCTTACATCCCGCGGCGCCTCCGCGTACTACGATGAGGTTCCAATGGAATGAGAGTACGTCATGTCGCAGCAACCTATCGATCACCCCTTGCTCGATGAGATTCGTGATCGGGCTTCTGCGGGACGGGGGAAGATCTTCAATATTCTTCAATGGGCTACTAGTCCCATCTCGCACCTCGGACTGTCGACCGAAGAAGAAGTCAGTTTGGCAGCGAGGTTGCACCCACTTCTCCTAGAGGCTGAGAGTGGCGGGCAGGATGTTCTTGATCTTGTTCAGGACGACGACAACCTCGCGCTGATCTTCATTGTTCTGGAAATGGCCCTGGAGAAAGCAATTTTCAAAGCAGTTGCTATTGAGCAAGAAGATGAAGAACTAAAGACTGAGCTTAAGCGGAAACTTACAGATATCATTCGTCTAATCAACAACGTGGTGGCGCGGAATTTCTCTAGTCAGCACGTGAACTTCGCACTGCCCTCCGAGGAAGACATCCCTGATGATCCTGCCATTATCAGGTGGCTGATCGTCTTGTACACGCTGATGCTATTCCAGGCGAGCGTCGCGTTTGTTCCGCGTAAAGAGCTGACCCATGAGATGTTGGAGGCGGCCAAGCACCGGATGGAGGAGCTCTCCAAGATGATCCTAGAGCTCTTCCCGGCGCCAAAACAGGGGCTGGATCTCTCTTCTGGCCCTAGAAACGATGATCAATCCAAGGCGCATACCGTCAAGCGTGATCTTGTGGCGAAGTCTTCGTTTGAGATCCCTCGCGGGAGCTAGTGCGGTTCCGACCTGAGGCGGCCTTGTTGTTCATTCGCTTCGGTCTAACCGCGCTGCTGCTCGCGCAAGCTCGGCTGAGGGTCTCCCTGCCGCGCAGCGAGTGGATGAGGGTGGCAGAGCTTGGGAGAAGGCTCGTTTCACACGCAGGAGACTTGCCGAGCCGCAAGCAGTTATTGATGGCGCAGGTGGGACTTGCCGGCCTTGCCTTGCGCACATGGGGTGAGCACTTGGCGTGAGCGGGTGCCCCCCCCCCCCAGTCCAGATATGACCTAGTGCTGGCGACCCTCCGTCAGCGCCCCATCAGTGAGCAGGGGAGCAGGGGAGAAGGGAGCAGCTGGAGTCTGAGCGGCGCGCTCGCCTGCCTAGGTAGCAGGGTTGATCGTGCGCGGTACTGTAACAACCAAATTTGACCGTAACCGACGGGTGTTACGGTTGAACATCGCGGTTACCTTCGCTTGTATGAACGACCTCGACGCCGCTGGCATCTCCCACAGAGATCAGCGATTGGTGGGCGTTCTCTCGAAGCCGAGCCCAGCAAGCTCCTGCAGCTTTGGGAAGGAAGCTCATCCCCAAGACTAGCCGGCTACTCCTGCGCGGCGAAGCAGGATGCCGCAGGAACTGGCCATGCACTCGATGAGTGCATGGATGGTATGTGCTTGAGAGGCGCCTCGCGCGTGGAATCAGGCGGCGATCCGCTGCACGTCGGCCAGGGCGCCTTCAATGGCCGATGCCCTGACCTCAGGGCCGACACCCAGACCCTCTGCGCGTACGAAGGTCACCTCCCTTATTCCCAGGAAGCCGAAGAAAGTGCGTAGATAGGTCCTGATGATCAAAGGCCTCTGATGGCGTTCCTTGGCCGTAGAGCCCGCCCGGGTGGAAGCAACAATTACCTTCTTGCCCGACAAAAGTCCTTCAGCGCCGGTCTCGGTGTAGCGGAACGTCTTGCCAGGCACAGCCAATAGATCCAGCCAGGCGCGAAGCTGAGTGGGCAGTGCAAAGTTATACATAGGCGCGCCGACGACCACGGTGTCAGCTGCCAAGAAGGCTTCCAACAGGTGCGCGTTGTCGCTCACCGATTGCCGCTCGGGCTCGGTACCAGGTTCAACACCGCGCAAAGCGAGAAACTCCGCACCTGACAGGTGAGCAATCGGAGTGGCCACAAGATCCAGCTTGCTCACCTGAGTGCCCGGCTCGGTGTCGGTGATGTGCTTGACGATAGCCGCCGTCAGCTGCCTGCTGACAGACTAAGCGTCCAGGATGCTTGAGTCGACTTGGAGAACATTCATCACAGATTTCCCTTGGTATAAAATTGTTACTCGGGATATCACCGTAACCATGACCTCTGTATGCTGCAATACGGCACAAATGGGGAACCCGGTATCATGAATGTGACTGACCCAGGCCCTGGCATCAGGAGCGTGGACTGCCAAAAGATCAGCCAAGTCCTTGCCCGCATTGGGGAAAAGTGGAGCGTGCTGATCATCATGCGGCTGGCCGGCGGTCCCCAGCGCTTTACCGAACTCAAGCGCGCCATCAACGGCGTGTCTCAGCGAATGCTGACGCTCTGCCTCAGAGGGCTTGAGCGGGATGGACTGATCAAACGGACGGTAATCGCTGTGATGCCGCCGCACGTGGAGTACGAACTCCCCCCCCTCGGTCGCTCTCTGACAGTTCCAGTGACTGCGCTTGGAAGCTGGGCCAGGGATCACCTGCAGGCGATCGACCAAGCGCGCGAAGCATTCGACTCCAAGGAAGCTCAGCACTCGCAGGACTGAGCAAAGAGGCGGGTCGCTACGTCAAGCAGGGTGACGTCGAACCCGCGTCGGGACACTGGCCTCTCGTCCCTCATGCAAGACACCATGACGGCGATGACTCAGCTCAGCTGACGTGCTGCCGGCTTAGCTCGGCCGAAGGCGTTCTGCGATCTTCTTTAACTTCGATTGCCACACATGGTTCCACGCTGGCTCGAAAGAGTAGAGGACTACCCGACGCTGCGCTCCCAACATCTCCGCAAGCACTTCAGCAAATGGCTTGGCCAGCGCGCCAAAAACCTTGCCAAAGGCGTTCTCGGCAATTGGAGGAACAGCGTTCACCAGAGTGATCCCCGCTTGCTGCGCAGAGAGCACGGATGGGAAGCGATCAACTAGGCGTGCAGCAGACTCACCGATCCCTGTCAGAACGCTTCCCCGATCGTGCGAAGATCCTTCCAAAGCAGCTTGAGCACGCTCGTACTGAGTGAAAAGCCCAGAATCGATGATCTGGACGAATGCGTCGGCAGATGATGCGGGCGCGCTAGCTTTTACCACAGCAAGATTCGACGCCACGACTTCAAATTCGCCCAACAGGCTCTTGGCAACGATCAGGAAGTCCTCGCGTAATAGATGCTCGATCGGACCAAGCGTGGGGATGCTGAAAGAGGTGGCGACTGGCATCCTGTACTTGGCCGCGACATAGATCTCGGAGAGGCAAACGACCAGAGCGGATACATCGCGAAGTTCCTGCTTGGAATGCCTGGTGGGATCATTGCTCGCAAAGGCGGCAGTCTTGAGGGCGTTGAAGACCTCAACCTGATCAGAGAGGTCGATCGGGGCGACATGCCTGGGTAGAAGATCCCGGTATGCCTCTGATGTCTTCACCGGAAGACGAAACGTTCTAACGCCGGCAGAGATCATCTGGCTGTAGAACATGCCCACAATGTTGATCGGTTGCTCGTCGAGCAACGGCGAGACGTCCTCGATGACGGAGGATTGGGCGTAAATGGTTCCCAGCGTGTGAGAAGTGACGATTGCCTGCCGCGTCATGCTCATTTCCCGTAATGGATCACGACCGTCCCGCCCCTGGTCAGTAGGCCCAATGGCCTCCAACGTTAGCGGGGGGATATCTTAGTCATCCAAAATTCCGCATCGCAACAGACCATAGCGACACTTTCAGGCGGAGTGCCCGGCGAGCATGCCCCCTCCCTTAGTTGCGCGTCCATGGCCTCAGTAGGCTGCCAGCTTCCCTGCAATCAGGCCCAAAGCAACGGCAAGACCCGTATCCCCCGCCTCATAGGGTGCCCCAAACAGCGGGATCGGGATCCAGTAAGGCTCCTGTCCAGCATGGACATAGGCACCATGATCGTCCACAAGGAGAACCTCTCCAATCCGCGGCGAGACGAACGCCAGGTCCTTAGTGGCACCAGACCAGGCAATGTTGTCCAGCTGAGCGAACCAGGGGGGCGCACTTCCCTCCTGCACCAACAAGCCCATGATCTCCCGCAAACGTGCCTCCGGCACAGTGGTGAACATCACCAGCCTGTCGAACTGGCCACGAACCTCCTCAAGAAACTCGTAGAGTCCAGGGCGGGGGATTTGGCTCACAGCATTGGAGATCAAGGTGCCCTCCAAGTCCAAGGCCAGAGTGGTTGGCTTCATCGCTAGGCTCCATTGGGAGAATCAACGCGCCGGCCAGGAGGCCGAGAAGTGTGCACCGAATCCAGTCGACGAAGATTGCCCTCAAGACGACGGACTGTCCACATCGTGAGCCTACTGGTACGGCCCTGCCTTCCTTAACGTGGAGGCTTCCGGTCAATGCCCCCTCTTCTGTCCGTGATCAATTGGCATCAGGAGACGCCAAATTTCAGTATTGCTTAGGAACTTTACGGAACTTTCTTCACCAGGAAGACGGGACAAATCCCGCGTTTTTTCGCGAAAACAGGAATCTGTAAAGGATCTGGGAGTGGATTGGCCACTCGCTCCCAAAGACCATGGATACTTGAAAATGAAGAAGATTAAGGTACGACTGCGCCACGGCATTGAACGTCAGACTGCGACTGACTGCCTGGGCATGCTACGAGGCCTGGCCGTTAGCATCGACGGCTATGGGTGCATCTCGGGAAGGTCCAACCCCGCCATGCTTCGCAAAGGCTTTCTGGTGTTCTGCTTCAGAGATCGGGTCGCCGCCGAGAGGTTCCGTCGTAGCGGCCGCCAACGGATGAGCGATGTTTTCTCGTTCCACCGCCTGCTGACAGCTGCCGGCAGATCATCGCGCTGAGCAGTTCTCGGCGCCCCCGCCGGTCCGATACAGACGTAGGCTTGATCAGGGGGCAGCTTCGGCTGCCCCCTCCCCTTCACCGAGGACGCCTTGCAGGCGTGCTCACGGCCCGGAAGTTGCCCGCCCTTGGGCATCGATGTTGCCCCCACGGAGGAGGGCGCGCAAAGGTGGCAGTGGCGCGACAAAGCAGCCCAGCGAAGCTGTATTTAACCAGCTTGGACGCCAACCTTTAGGGCGCATCGTCTTGGCCCGGAGGTGACAGATGGGACCAGTCACAGTGCCCCTCCCCAGGCCGGCCTTGACCGCCCTACTCTGTCGCGACAAAGTGCCGCGCGGTGTCGGGACTCGCCAGTGCGCTGGTAGGATTGGCAATCGGCTGGGATGCCAACAAGACGCTTCGTCGGATCCAGCCGCCCTATTGGCAGAGTGAGCACAGGGGGTGCCATGGCCTTGGTAAGTTGCCGCGAGTGCGGTAGGCAGATCAGTGATCAGGCGGCCGCGTGCCCGCTGTGTGGTTTTCCAATGCATGCCGGCCTAGATCCAACTCCGGCCGCCCCACCGCCCCTTTCTGACGCGGATCCAATGCCGGCAGCCACGCCGGAGCCTGCGCAATGGGTGGCACCGCCGACGCCAAGAACATCTGGCTGCGCGCCGCTGCTCATCGTGGGCCTGATCGCAGTCATCGTGCTTGTCGTCCTGGGAAATAGCTTGGGCCCAGACAAGCCTTCTACGGCCAATGCCGACACGGCTGCAGCAAGCACAAGTGAAGCGACGGCTGCTGCCGCAGTGGCCGCTACCGAAGCACCTCCAACACTGCCGGCAGCAGAGCTGATGGCCAAGGCACGTGACAAGTCGCTGCCGACGTCAGAACGCCTGGAGCAACTGCGCCTGATCAGCGAGAACTACCCTAAATCCTCCGAAGCGAATCAGGCCACGGTGCTTCGCCCAGAACTGGAGATGCAGCGCAACACCGAACTTAACCCGGTGGGACAGCAGTGGTCCTATGCAATCCAAGAGGACGGCATGTCCGGCAAGTTCATGCGCACGGCATCTGTCTCCAGCACGAACGGCTTCCACTTCGATTTTCCCTACGAAGGTCGCCAGCAGGCTCGGCTACTCATCCGGCGGCACCCTCGCTGGGGCAATGATGTGATCCTCAGTATCGAAAGAGGACAGATCCTCTGCAGCAGCTATGGTGGCTGTCCGATCCGCGTGCGTTTCGACGATGAACCTGCGCGGACCTTCAAAGGCAACGAGCCTGCCGACAACAGCAGCGAAATGGTCTTCATCCCCGGCTATGACAACTTCGCTCGCAAGCTGGCCACGGCAGAGCGCGTGCGCATCGAGTTCAACGTCTACCAGCAGGGCGCTGTGGTGGCTGACTTCGATGTCAGCGGATTCGATCGCAAGCGGCTGACACAGTAGCGCCAACGGCGGAGAGAGACGGGGCAGCGCTCAAGTGCCCAAGCAATGCCCCGGATCTGAGCAGTCAACCATTCTTGGGTGGCGCTTCAGACCTGCCAGGCTGCCCCACCACCGGAGAGCGCAACTCAGCTAGGTGTCCACCTGACCTCCAGCTTCCAAGAAGCTACGCACTTGGGCCATGTCTTCCAGGCGTCCGCTACACATAAGCGACAGAGCCGATGCCCCCTCGAATGCGTTGGCCTTATTTGGCCGGCGAATCCAGCCATCGGCTTGTGCCCGATTCGGGAACAAGGTGTGTAGCGCGCGATAGATACCCAGCACGTAGCTAATGCGCTCCAGCATCTCTGGGCCCACGCCTTCCACAGAGCCCGGTTGTGCAAGCAGCGCAGTGACGTCTATCGGCTGACCCAGCAATGCAGACTGCTCAGACGCGGTCAGCGACCACGCCTTGGCCACCTGATTGAATGCGCGTAGCCCTGGCTCTGCCAGTGCTGGATCGTTGCTCGCAAACGGCTTTTCCATGCTCTGGGCCTGTGGGAACGCTGTGTCCATGCTACCTCCGATCGGACCCACAGCCCCGCCTAAACGGGCACCCAGGATTTGCCAAGGACCATTGGCTTCCGGGGCTTGCCCCAGCAATGACGGCAGTGCACTTAATTAACGAGACTGCGTGCCGCTAATGATGGAGATGCACTCCATGTAATAGCCGCATGACCGATCTGACTGACTTTCCTGACGACTCGCGCGTCTACTTCATCCGCCACATTGACGGCTACACACAGCCGCACAAAGGCACGGAGTCCACATCCGTTCGATGCTACTTGGCCCCCATTCCCCCGGGATGGGGAACGGTCCCGGAAAAGCTTGATGACCGGCAGATCGCCCGGCTCTTCTCCGACAAGAACCGTGAAACGTTCATCAGCACCATCTTCGTTGGATCGCTTGCGACCTTCGTGGTGGGTCAATGCTTCATTCGTGGAAAGGACGGTGGCGGCGTTTACGCCGGAATGTTGACGGCGAAGCAGAGAAAGCTTGGCAATGCCTTAGCCTTCGGTGAGGATTCCCGGATCTACAGGGAATTCGAGGACGAATCAGAGACCGAGCTTTACCCATGCACTGAGGTTGGTCGAGGTTCCACGGGCGAGCGCATCTTGGTGCTCCCCGAGAGCCAGCTCTATCTCAGCGATTTGATGGCCTACGCCACCAAGATTCTGGTAGCTCGGGACACCCGAAGTGCAGACCCGCGACAACACGTGGAGTACATCATCCCAAGGACGGTGATCTTTCGCGCCTTCTACGCGTTCAGCTCGACTACTGCAGACATCTTCACCGCGGGCCCATGGGATACGGTCAGGTCACAGGCGATCTCCGAAGAGGAGTTTGCAGGGCACAAGACTGGAATCAATGAGGTTACCGGAAGCTGGACGATCGTCCTCGCTCTGGGCATGACTTTGGATGATGGCCCGATCATGGCGCTGTACCGCTTTGATCGCTATGCGGAGTCGAAAGCCAAACGGATCCATGAGCCTATCCTGCAGTCCCAACTTGACACTGCGCTCTGGGCTGGGGACCTGACGGTATGGTGTTCAAACGCGGAGATACCGCTAAACCCAAGCTACGGGCCCTACCGCGGCACTGTTTCTGGCTACTTCTTGAATCGCCGCAAGGACGGTGGATTCGCCGGCAGGACCTTCTTGGTGACGGCCATTCATCAGGTGAGCTTTCCCAAGCAATTGCCGAAAATTGCCCCCATCCTCGTCAATGACTCGACCGAGGGCATGAAGGTGATCCATACGGACGCGCCCAGGCCGCATGACAAGCGCCCCAGAAATCGTACCCCGCGCCCTAATGGCACACCGTCAGTCGATACACGTGAGGCCACTGAGCAAAAGCCAGGGTTCGACATGCCGTCGATCTCCTTTGCCTTCTATCCGAGGCCGAAGATCATACGGCTGAAGAAGAACCAGAGCTTCAAGTACAACTCAAAACGGAGCAAACCCAATCAAGAGCCCACAACTGAGATTTCAGGTGGACGGAAGAGCGGGAAGCAGGAAGATCTGAGCCACGCCCACAGCGCCCATGAGAAGCGTGATCCATCGGAACTTCTTGTTGGCCTGATGGAGATTCTCAAGAAGCTCAAAGCAAGAGGCACCATAGCTGAGTACCGAGTCGTCGCACCTGTAGCCTCAGAGCAGCGAGTACAGGTGGGCGGCTACGCCTGCTGGAATTTTTTGGGCGGGGATGAGCGCAAGGCGCTTCGCGCCGGCAAGGCTGAATGGGGCACTCGATCCTGGGTGTATCTGCAGAAGGGAAACTCACACTACAACGCACTGGCGCGTTCAGCGTTTGTGGTGAGGGTGACCCTCCCCAATGGCACGAGCGGTCTGTGGATCGAGATTGAGCGAAGGATCAAGGAGGATAAGACCAAAGAGTCCATCGCCTCGGCTTTTGCCATTTCGAGCAATCTTGCCATCCAAGCAGAGACGGAAGCGGCGCTCAGCATCATCCGCGCTGCCCATGGTGTCTCACTGAGCAAGGCATTCGAGAGGAAAGGCAAAGTGTGCTACACCCACCCGCACTACATGGAGAAAGCGGGTAGCGAGAAGTGGAGCATGGCCCCACTGGAGAGCTTCTTCACCTCTCTCGGAGACCAACAAGCCACCGCCGAATAGGGAAGGCAGGTTGGAATGCTCGCCGATTCCAGTACCAGCTCATCAACGGCTTCCGGGATCCGACTACGTGGCTTCACCATCAAGTGCCGCTATCGAACTCAACTTTGGCTGCGCGCAGAACACTGGCGGGATCCCCAACCAGCCTTTCGGCTGGCGCGGCCCCGTCGAGCAGTGCATGCGGAGACAAGAACCACTCCACCTCCCCCCACCCGGTGGTACGACGCAAGCCATCCACCTCGCGTTGAAAAGGGCCAAGGTCGCGCAACAGCGCAAGAATCTCGCCCAAGTGGCTTACCGGAAGACCATCAGGATGGAATTGCCATGGCGGGTAGCGGTAGCTAGGTACGGGATGCGTAACGTACACGCCCAGCAACCGACCCTCGCTGCGTAGGTAGCTAGCGCGGTGACCGGAATTCCTGCTCCTCGCATCGAGCCTGGCACCAACCTCCTCGGCGCTGAGCCACTGCGCCGCTAGCAAGTCCCGCTGGGCGGCGGCATCGGCAAGTATCTTCTGAGCGGGCGATCGAGCCTTGAGGGATGCGTCATCGCTATCGACTTCACCAGAGATCGGATGCTCGTCTTCCACAGGTCGGTAGCGGTGCTGCATGTGATCTACCACGCTATCGCGCAGCCGGGGGAGGCAGGATTGCTGGCTGCACCCGATTGTGACCACGTCCGGCGCCGACAGATCGCTAAGCACACACAGTACAGAGCCGTCTGCAGATCCTGCCTGCCTCAGCCAGGCAGAAATGCTGTCTTTAAGGGAGTGGGTCTTTAGTTTATGCAGGCGATCGTCGCGCCATATCACTGCGGTAGGTGCAGCCCAATCGCCCGCCGTTTCGCTGTCTCGCCGCGCGAGCTGCTCCAAGCAGCATGAGGCTGCGTGCTCCAGCTGGGCACGAAGAGTGGACGGAACCCCGGGCAGCATATCGTCGACCTGTATGAGCAGCCGAATACGACTGACTGCACCACTCCCGATCCGCGGGGTCATAGTGGCCGCCTCGGCGATCGTGATTACGAGCAGCTGCTCTAGCACGTCACCGGAAGGGGTGATGCTCAACTCCAGCATCGCTAAGGCCATCGCTTCCTCCTAGGCTGGTGAAGGGACCAATTCGGCCCTCATTGTGCTCGCCCTGTGGCGCGGAAGCCTCGGCTGGGCCTAGGCTCGCCAATAAGCTGCAGGGCCTTTACTGTAGGACAAACGCCAGGGAGGGCGGCCTGATGCCCGTCGCCATCCCGTATCGGCTGAGAACACAGCAGCTGAAAGGCCGGCCCCCATCAAATCAACCCGTTGATTCTGCTGGGAATTGCCTATCCATGGAAGTTTAATAGCCGGGTCATGCCACCCATCTCAAGGGCCCCTCCATGGACTCGTTCGCCCCTCCCCTGACCAGTCAATGCTGCTTGTGTGGATCCACCCAGGCACTCTCGGGAGAACACAAGATCAAGGCATCTGCCTTGCGCTCAATTTTTGGGGACCGCAAGACAGTGATCGTGCGCGAGGGTGGGCGGAGCCGTCATGCCCAAAGCTCGAAATCCAAGGCTTACCATTACGAGGCGCGGGTCTGCGAACCATGCAACAGCGCTAGGACTCGGCCCGCAGATCTGGCTTTCGATTCGTTTAACGCAGCCGCTTCAGAACTTTTCCATCGCGGTTCAGATCCAGCCAACGTCTTTGATGACCCCAGATTTGATGCCGAGTCAGGCGAGCTATATCTGGATGTATTCAGGTACTTCGCCAAGTTGATGTGCTGCCACCTAGCCGAGATGAGCGCCCCCTACCTCCAAGGGCTGGCAGATTTCGCGATCGGCAGTAGCAATCACAACGTCATCTACCTAGGCGTTGGTGTAGATGTCGCGTATCAGCGCCTGCAGAGCGAGGCAGTATCGACCGCCTATGCTGCTCATGGCGGCCTAGTTGTTCTCGCTGACAAGACCACCCGTGAACTAACGTCCTTCTATTCCACTCTCACCATTGGGCCGGTGCGTTACTGCTACTACGTCAGGTACAACGAGCTCGGCCTGCAAGTGCTGATGAATGACTATCCTGAGTTCTATGCATGGTGCAGCCGCAGGATCGCAGAGGCCATCATCACGCCCTTGAGCGCAAATGATAGAGAGCTACTCGGGCTCACCGCAGAGCCACAGTCCGAGAATCTACCGCCGTAAGCGTTAGATCTTCCCAGCCGCCGTGTCCGTACGGCCAGGAGAACCTAGTCTGCGTCTAGAAGACCCGTCGTGCCCACTCGGCCACGATCTCCTTAAGCTCGTTCTGCACGACAACCACGCCGTCCCGAGTGTTCAGGTCACCCGTGTCGGTGACCCCCACCACCTGCCGCCGCAGTGCACCCAAGTCAAAACCATAGACAAGAGCGACCGTGGCAGCGAGGTCCTCATCCGTTGCAGAACCTGGCACGCTTACACGCTGCAACAGATCTACCAGGGTCAATGCGTCGCGCTTAAGCGCCGGCTTCTGAGCAAGCTTAGGCGGCATGGTGACGGTCCAGCTGTACTGAGTTCTCACGAAACTCACCCAGACGCTCAGATTGGCGCGCGAGCCCGGCGCCGACACCAAGTACTTCACCAGATGCTCCTGTGTGAAAGGTCCGCTCAGCTCAATCGACTCACAGAAGGCCTGTGCCGTACGAAGGTACTGGGCTTGGGTTCGACTCGGCCGACCCATCAGCCATGCCTTGTAGTCAGTCAGATACCCCGCCCACGGCTTGGATGCACTCTCCTGCAGTCCACGCTCGATCAGCGCCTGGTCACGCGCCGCCGCCCTAGCCTTTTCATCAATCTGAAACCCGTAGCGCTCGCAGATGAAGCGTGTGACGTTGAGGTACGCCCTGAGCTGCTTGGAATCGAAGATCCTGAGCAGGTCCGCTGCCACTATTGGCTGATGGGTGTCCCCATCCAGATCGATGGCTCGGAAGAACGAGACAGCGCGCACGGCGACTTTTGGCAAAGCACCGGTAGCAACGTTTTTGACCAACAACCATTCACCGAACGCTCTGTAGAGAGATGCCACCCACTCCCGCTCAATGGTTGCCGCGTTCAGGGCTACCTCCCGCCGGAGTCGCACAGCGATAGAGCATGCATCACACCGAGCCATGCCGGCGCCTTTGACCATCGAGCTGCAGTCAGGGCACACATGCTCAGCTGGCTGGTCGCCGCTACAGGCGGAGCACAACGGCTCACCCTGCTCGGTGTATGAGATCACCTTCCTGTGCTTGCGGCATCGCTTGCACGTTGCGTGCGTCTGCTCGTTCACACAGGAGGGACAGGCCTTTACGTTCGCCGGCAGATGTGCCGCGCCGGCGAGGCGCTGACTCAATTCTTTGCAGATGGGACAAGGGAGCTCAGGTGTGGTGTAAGGGAAGCACGACAGGCACACAATGTGTTCATGCGTAATGGGTGATCCACCATCAGGGCCGGGCGTGGTGTCCCGGATGATGCGAGCATCAGGCGCAGGTCGATGACATCTCACACAACATCGCTGTTCACGAATGCAAATGCTACACGATGGCACCTGCTGTTCTGACTTGTGGTACACCACCGTCCCCTCGCAGGTTGGGCATGCACTACTCACAAACTGCCTGCTGTAGCAGCTTGCGCAGTACTCGCTGTCCTTGTGCAACTTGTGGGCCGTGATCATTGGAGCGTAACAGCCGTCACAGGTGCGACGGCCGCGGGTATCAGTACTCATTACTTCTTCCAGTCATTTTCAACAGTACAGCTGCTCTCATTTCTCGCCAGCCGCCAAGGCGCCTTCGCTGAGCCTCGCCTACGGACCTCAGCTCCGACCGATTTGAGCTCACTGCGCGACGGGCGCGCCCTTCAGGCAGGTTCGCTGCAATCCCTCCTATCCAAGCTGGCATCTGTTGCCGAAAGCAACGCTGGGTCACACGCATCGACTGGGCCAGTCTCAGCAGGCCAGCAGGCCCCAGGCTTAGTAGGTGGTCGAGCATGCGCATGTCCGTGTAGCGTTCCTGGACCCGGCGCATCTCTATCCGTGGTCCCCGCTCCGATGCCAGACCAAGGCCCCGCCACAGTGGCTTGAGCGCTGAGAGGAGTGTGTCAGCTCCCCACAGCGCCTCTGAGCCAGAACAGGTGTGGCCACTGAACTCAAAGTCCCGGGTGGGATTGATGAGGCATCTAAAGAGCAGAGACTGTACGGGCAAGACGTCCAACACCGGCGAGGTGGCAGTAGTCAATGATCGATTGCAGTTCCAACACATACGAAGATCAAATCCATGGCGGTGTGGCTGAATCACTACCCCACAGTTGGGGCACCCGTCCTGCAGTAACCGTTGGTGCAACGGACAGACGGTCCAGAAGGACAGTCTCCAGGGGCGCAGATAGGCCCCATTCTGCTCCAGGCACTCAGGGCAGAAAGTTAGACCGTGCCGGAGGCGGGTCCGGTGGTAGATGCCCATACTGTTGATCCAGTGATAGACCCCTCGAGGTGGCTCACATCTGCGCTTTGTAACCTCATTCCAGCCAACGAGTGTGAGTCCATAGAGCATCTGCAGGGATTTTCCTGAAGGATCGGTCAGGCAGGATAGGAGCCCTTCGGGCGCGCAAACATCAATGTCCCTAGTCCAGACTTGAAATCCAGGCGCGTAGAGCGCCATGAGCTTCTGGGGCGATGTGCCGTACGCGATTGAAACCCGGGCTAAGTAGCTGGAGAGCAGTTCGTCTGGCACCTGGGGCGGCCAGACGATACGCATGATCAGATCTCAGACAAAGCATTTGCGTGAGAAACAGTCTCCTGGACGGCCCGGATGATCTCCATGGTTATCCGCTCCTCACCAGACTTGATCGCAAGCGCAGCAGCGTTGCGCAGCAGGGTCACTGTGCCACCGATCGCTTCCCCGCCTGCCGCGAACAGAACCGGAGCCAGCTCCTCTCCCGGCAGATTTGAGGGCTTGGCCAGAGGCAGCAGGCGCTCATAAGTGTTGAGGAAGTTGAGGTACGGAAGATCCATTGCCCACTTGGGCATGGACAGGGCACTGAAGCGCGAGCGCATCTGAGCATCGAACGCCAAGGCATGCACCGCAGCTTCGGTGCCCGCAGCCACGATGCTCAAGTTCAACTCGTTGCTGAGTTTTCGTATGCCTGCCAGTACGTCCGACGTCCCTTTTCTGGCAAGGGCAACATCATTGAACTCGTCTATAGCCAGCACGCGTACCTTCAGGACGCGCAAGACCGAGACCACCATGGCGTACTTGGCGCTGGCCGGATCACCTCGGCGATGAGTGGTTGCGCAGCGGGTAAGTACCTCCGACCAGAGCTGTGACAGATCTGGCTGGGCAGGCATATTGACCCGAAGTACAGGAACGCTCATTCCGCCATCACCAAGCTGCACGGCCGGATGACGGAGCTGGAACTGTCGAAGCAGTGCCGTCTTGCCGTTGTCACCTCGGGCAACAATCAGTCTGCAGGGTGGCCGTTGGGTAGATGGGTACACGATGAGCTGGTCCAGCTCATCGAGTACCGTCATCGCCTTCGGATAACCAATCCACCTATCCTTGCGACTCACTGCGATCCGCTCTTCGTTGGAGCCACCCATGTAGGCAGCAACCTGGGGGTGCAGGTGCGGGAAGCTGCTCATTAGTGAATCTCTCCAATTTCCAGGACTTCAAGTGCCTGCGAGAAGATGTTGCGATCTGGTGCCTTGGGCGCGGGCTGGCGCGGCGGCGGCGGCGGCGGGGCATTTGACGTGCGCGCATCCTGGGCGTCAGTTGCGTTCGGCTTACCCTTGGGGGCCTTAGCCGCTTGACGGCGTGCAGCCTTGGACTTGGCCGTGGACTCCTCAACCAACTTCCGATTGCTTTCAATGCTCTGGAAGATGCGTTCCTCATCCACTGCGCTCTTTCCGTCAGCTTTGATTCGCTTCTTGGCTTCACGAAGCTCTCCGGCAGAGATCGCCGGATGCCCTACGTTTCGATAGGGGACGGAGATGTACCTACCGGTGTTCGGATCCAGAAAGTAGACCTCACTGATGTTCCGAGGGTCTCTTGCAAAGATGAACTTACGTTTGAGCTTCGGATTGTCCAACTCAGTTGCACCGATATGGCGATCAAGAATCGGGTCGTAGTAGAAGAGATTCTCGATGCGAACGCCGTAGCGCTGCACCGTGGCCTGGAAGTAAGGAAGGAAGTCCATACGAACTCGATCCGGGTCTGCAGGCAGCATCCGGCCGACGCCAGGCATCTCGTCGCCTAAGATTGCGTCTTCCCATACCTTGATGGGTGCAGCATCAAGCTGACTATGCACCCGCTGGTGGTAGTTGTTGACGATGAAGTTGACCAGGTAGTGCTCTACCTCGCGCAGGGTCAAGCTCGCCTCTTTTTCCGAGTCATAGTTGTCCCTTTCCTTGATGTTGGAGAACGTAGCCCCCGGCACCTTCTTCATCTCGGTGGCCACTACCCCCATATAGCGCTCGATGTGGCCGCCATAGTTTGGCTTCTTGACCGGCCGCCACTGCATGATGATCTGGTTCGCCTCGCAGCCGCGGTTTACCGCTTTGCACTTGAACTCTCTAGCGTTGTCCGCATGCAACGTGCCTATCTGGCCCCATACCGGCCAGTCACCCTCTACCCCAAGCAGGCGCAGATACTCGTTCTTCGTGTTCATCGCATGAGATATGCACATCGCCACTGAAGTCGCAGACGGTGCGTCCAAGGTGAGATACAGCCCAACGATTGCGCGGCTGAACACATCAATGGCCAAGGTGAGATATGGGCGACCGATGGGCTTGCGGTGCTCCTCGTCTACAACGATGACGTCCAATGGCGTGTGGTCGATCTGAACCACGGCAAGAGGAAAGTCCGCACCCGGGAAGGAGCCTCGAATGGGCTCGTACCTGTCCCGCGCCCTATCCTTCTGGCCACGACGACGCAGCGCCGTGGCGGGACGGATATCAGCAAGTCGATTGCGGACGGTGTTGGGATGAGGCGCATCGATCTTGGCCCTACGGCAACGACGGGTTACCTCATCCACAACCGACTTTGGGCTTGGCTTCTGCCTATCGAGATAAAAGTCCTCGATCACCGAAGCGATCACGAGTTCCTGGTCTGCCTGTAGAAAGCGTGCCCCTCTGTTTCGACCGCGCCTTGTTGGGACGAGAGCTGCAACATGCTGATGGTCGTGATACAGCGCCAGCCACTTATACAGCGTGGATGTGTTGACTCCTGCGGCCAAGGCGGCCGCCGCCACTGAGGATCGGCTTCGGCGAGGGTTGTCCAGGAGCGGCTTGATAGCTTCAAAGCGCCGTTGTGCCACCGCCCATAGATCATCGGAGAAGTGGTGAACGGAGAAGTTGGGTGTCTCATCCCCCTCTTCTGCCTCCAGCACACGGGACATGGTCTCGATCCGCAACCGTGCAATCTTGGCGGTTTCCACGTCTTCGGCCAAGACACTGTTGATGTCCAAAGACCGCGTAATCCGGTACCGACGCTGGCCAACCATGACCTCAACGCCTGGCGAAATATTGATGAAATTTGAGGAGACCATGTCCTACTCCGCCAACTGGATGGGCATCCGCATGCTGAGCGGCTTCGTCAGATCGATGTTGAACTCGCCGGCGGCGACCATCTGCCAGAGGGCGGGGATCGCCTGAGCCTGTTCCTCCTTCGGCCAGTAGGCAGCAGCCAACAGTCCCTGAGGAGTGGTAGGACCAACCGCGCTGGCCGTGTACCTAAGCTGGGCCTGGCGGACCAACAGGGGGGGCAGGTCCCGGTAGCGTCGCAGGAACTTCGCATTCGCCAAGTAGGGCGTACGGATATGACGCTCAGTGACGATCTTGAACTGCCAGTCACGCAGCCGGCAGTGAGCTACGGCCGCTTTGAACCCTGGGCGCAGGGATGCCCAGTCGGCCCGCAGCTTCTCTATGGGCTTGACCTCATAAACGATAGTGGGCAGCGCATCTCTGTCGTACTCGGCCATCACGTCAGGCGTATAGCGGCGGACCGACGCATCCTGAATGTGCGTCAGCGAGAAGGGCTGCTCCTTGACGGACAGAACCGTCCGGTCGAAATCCAGGATCAGAAGCAGGTCCCGCTCTAGTGAGGATTCAAAGCCAGCCATGCCGCCAGCTTGCAAATTGACCTTCCCGGTAAGGGCCCGATGGCTATTTCTCAATTTCCGTACGGGTGAATGGGTACGCAGTCTGCTCATTTGATGTGCCCTGCAATGCAGTCTCGTTATTAGATGTATACAGTCGCGTTCTTCAATGTTAAGAGTAGACCAGACCCTGACGATTCTAGGGGCCTAACCGGGCTTCTTTTGCAATACTTGTCTAGGATTTAGCTAGAAGTGACAGCGGCAATCCGCCCTGCCCCGGTGAGATCTCGCTGGCCCATCACGGCGTACTGTTCCTGGACGAGCTTCCGGAGTGGAATCGAAGTGCGTTGGAGACCCTGCGCGAGCCACTGGAGTCCGGCCACATCCGCATCGCCCGCGCGGCGCGCAGCGTGCAGTATCCCGCGCGGTTCCAACTGGTGGCCGCTTTTGTGAGGAATCTCACCATATAGGCATTTAGGTCGTCAGGGATGACCAATCGAGCCGACCAGTTCTTCACGGCAGACGGCAAAGAGCACCGAGCAGTCGCGACGGATACTTTATGATTGCCACAGCCCCCAAAGGGGTCACTGAGTAATCTTAGCTATTGCCGTGAGCATTCCAGGAACCAAGCCCGTCCGAAAGTACATCATTCCCCTCGCATTTCTGCTTGCCTTCGGAATGCCGCTAGTTTGCGTACTAGTAGCGAGACTGTTCGGTGATCTGTGCTGGCCGCAGAGAATCGGAGCGATTTACATCGGATTGTCAGTTCTTGTGCAGGGATACATTGCGGCTGATCAGTCAAAGGTCTGCCATGAGCTGAGCGACGGGACAACACTTCGCCAACACATCAATCAGACCGGCTTCACAATGGCCCTGTTCGGAACACTCTTCGCTGCGCTCGGGGATCTGCCCGGAAGCTACTACGGTGTTGCCATGTGCCGTGGCTAAACTCACCATCGAAATACACATTGAGGTCGCGCCCTGCTCCTCACTTTGAATGACCGTTGGACGCGAGCTTGGGCTTATCCATACAGTACTTCGTAACGTCGGAGCCCATCACAAGATGCCGACCCACGCGTCACAGCTATCGGCCGCTTTGGACCACTCAGCGTCGTCACAGCAGCTGCCCATCAATCATCGATTTCGCACTAGGTACGAGCACCCCGAAGCACGCCGGCAAAATTATTAGTCAGTTCCGCGGCCGGTGTTGCGCCGTCGAGTAGCCCATGAGGTGAAGGGAACCACTCGACCTCTCCCCCACCGGTGGTACGACGCAGACCCTACCGATCGCCAAAATGCTACCTACTATCAATCAATGGGGATACGCCCACAGCAGGTAGTTCGAGGAATCCTCGGGCACATCTGCTCCGTAGGCCGCGGAAGGAACGACGAGCGCCTCAGCAGGCACCTCTTCAACCCCGACTCCGGTCTTCCTCATGGAGTCCGCCTTAGCTACTGGGTCTACCCCTAGGCAGGACACACAGCGATTCGCGACTTCGCGCTGGGCAACTTTGCCACTGGCATTTCCAGCGTTGGGAATCTGCTCAAAAGCTACCCGCTCGCCTTCGCCAAGGCATGGAGCAAGGACTTCGTTTTGATTGGTACGCCGACATCGGGCCCGCCGACGAAGTTGATCCTCACTTGGACTTTGTGGCCCTCCTGGACAGCTATGGCCAGAGCATGTGCGAGGCAACCGCTACGCTGGCATGCACGATGAAGGAGCATTCATCGCCAAGGAGAGAAACCCCCAAAGCCTGGTGCGCAGATTGCGCCATTGTGACCGCATGCCCCAGCGGCAGGCATTCCCTTGCCAATCTACGGGATGTGTTTGGCGTAGCTACGAATGTCGAGCATCGGTACCGTTCCGAGCTCCTGCAGCCTAGCCATCAGTTCAAGCAAGAACCTTGTGGTTGCCCGCGGCCCAGCCTGCCGTTCGAGCGCGCCTTCATCGTTCATGAAGAACGTACCCGCATCTGCAATACAGCCCATATCCAGCTGTCTATTCCCGGCTTGACCAAGAACATGGTCGGCCAGGGTCTGTCCCAGCGGTGGCACCCACGGGCAGCTCAATGACAGCAACCCGGCGAGAATGCGAGCCGGCTCCTTCGCTGGTTTGGGACCATCGACTGTAGGCACCGGCATGGTGGTTCTGATCAGGCGCCTCACACTCTCTGCCTTGAATTGCGCATAGCCGATAGTCTCCGCGCTCGTTACCTGCTTGGCCTCAAAGACCGCATACACACTCTCCGCAGGAACGTAGTGCACCCCCAAGTAGGTGAACACCAATGGGGAGTATTGGCGATCGTGTATAACCACGTCGATCTGCTGACTGAAGTTCCCCTCGCTATCCACAACGTGGGCCTTGCTGACCACGTACCGCTTGGGCAAGTAGCTGCTTAGCAGATCGATCCAGACCTGTTCACTTGCATCTCCCTTGTCGGTGGGGTGATGCAACGCAAGGCGGGCAGTTCTGAGCGCGGCCTCCACCTGCTCGTGCAAGTGATCCAGAAGGTTGGGAAGTGATGGCTGATTCATTGGACGATGCTGCCCCATGTCTCTTGCGCAAGCGCAACCTGAGCGGCGCGCTCAATCGCAAGTTTGTCTGCAAACGTAAGATCATCAGAGATCGCGTTGTTCGCGTTAGCGGGGTCTGTAACCCGAGCGGCTACGAAACTATTGGCCAAGAAGCGAAGCACCACCAGAACGCGCTCGGCCAAGCTAACGGAGAAATTGAGCTGCAACGCCCGGATCACAACCAACTCAAGGTAGACCGATGGGAAGTCCAACCTGTTTTGATCCCGCCAGAGCTTGATGATCCTTGTCTCAGGCTGCATGCCGGCCGCGCGTACTACGTCAATGTGGGTTTGAACGTTGGTCTTCGTCCAAGTATCTGCCCGGCTGCGATAGAGACTATAGTCTGTGGTGAGCGCCGTTTGTTGTTTCCCAGGCACAAGATCCACATCAATCTGAGCCACCCGAATGCCCAGAGACACATCCTGCTTACGCACAACGTAGCCCGCATCTGTCAGAGCGTTGAAGAGCGTCAGGTAGATCTGCTTAAGACTATCGGGAGTCGAAGGACGCAAGGAAATAAAGAGATCCACATCAGTGCCACTCTTATTGGCTGTCCCCTTCGCGAAGGATCCGCTTGGAGTTACTGACTGCACGTACCGACCGCCCCAGGCATTGATCACCGGGGTCAGCGTTGCCCTCGCTAAGAACGCAGGGGAGAGCAAGGACGTATCGACGGCCTCTCTCGTAAGAATCGCCTTCAGGTACAGGTCTCCAGTCAAGCCCGATCTCCGTATCGTTCCTTGCCATTGTACGACTCATCCCGGCACCAGCAGCTTCATTGGTGTCCGGCTGGGCACTGTTTCGATACCTGCCATACCTGCCATACCTGCCATGCCCGCCATGCCCACCACGCCCGCCATCCATGATGGCTCTGGATCCTTCAAACCGGCGTAGCATGGCGGGAAGCGACCTTAAGGGCAGCTACCATGGGCGAACTCTCTAATGCAGAGGTGGTCAGACTTGCGGAAGCCGCTCGCCAAACCTTCCGCCAGATCGCGATGGCATGGTCCTTGACCGATCAAGAGCAAAGCGCGCTCCTTGGCAGCCGGTTGAGATCGCCTTTGCTGTCGCATATTCAAGCGCATCCGATGCTACCCGGCCAGAGACGCTTGAGCGCGTGAGCTACCTGATTGGCATTCACGCTGCACTGCACAACACTTTTCCGATCAGCGACACGCCGATGGCTGGATACGTCGGCCGAATACCGGACGTCCGTTCAATGGTGCTATCGCGCTGGCACTGATGTGCAGCGGCCAATTAATCGACCTTGCCGCGGTCCGTGAGCACTGGAGACGAACGGAATGGGGCCCCCTCTAAACTGTGCACGCACTATGCCGGCAGCCAGCTACCTTGAGTCGGCTGGTTGCGGTTGCATAGCAATGAGCATGCCGTATTGGTCGCGAGGCAACTCGAACCAGAACAGTCATTGATCAGACAAGGCCGAACGTTGGCAGCAGCTCAACCAAGAAGGTTCTTCGCTTCACAGGTGGCCCCCGCAGAAAGAGCCCACATGAATCATCTGGCTTGACGCAATCACCACCGTCGCTCGCTAGTGCCGGTCCTTAATCTGGCTGCCGCGCACGCTCTGTAGCATCTTCATGACCTGATCAGAGACCTCAGCCGGAGAGAACCCCAAGGCAGCGGCGATGAGGCAGAACTCCAATACGTCCAAGCGCCGGGCCCCAGACTCAACGGAAGAGACTCGCTGCTGAGGCCACCCCAGATGAGCGGCTAGCCGGGTTTGACTGATACCCAACGACTCACGTCGCTCGCGGAGCAGGCCGACCAACCGAAGGTACGCACTTTGGTAGATCGTCTTGGTAGCCATCAGGTCCGCCTGGAGGAGCGGAACGAAATCTATGGCCGAGCCGGGCACTACATGAAAATTGTGTAGACGACTTTCCGGTGGCTTGCTAGCATCAGAGCCGGTTGAACTGCCGGGGATCGAGTGATCTATGGTCGTGACCAACAGACCCTCATCCCTCCGTGGCCAGACCTCGATGCGCTGCTAGTATCGCTTGGGCCGTTCTACGCGTGCGCGTGGTGTGCGCTCGAGCGCTCCACTTCGATTTCCGCACCTGTGGCCGCTGACACAGCAGTTGCGCAGCACTTGCTGCTGTTCCTTCAGACAGCGGGGGTCCTAGCTGAGACGAGCTCGTCAAATGGCTCTACAAGGCGATCTCTTTACGACCCTATTAGCTGGAGCTATCGGGAGAGCAGTCAGCTGCCTGACGACCTGAGTAGTTCACTAACCCATGCACTTAGAGCATGGCGCCCCTCGCTTGGAGCACAGGACCGACAGTGGCTCTGGCGTCGGCTTTCCGACCGCGAAGCTGCTGCCTATCTCGTGTCATTGCTACGCAAGCATCGGATCCGTACTCAACACGCCGAGGAGATCCTATGTGTACAGGAAAGAGAATGGCGTGAGCTGAGTTTGGGACGCAAGCGATACGTGCTTTGGTCGTCAGTCCGGGGAGCTGCGAGTGAGTTCTTAAGCACCGGCGGCGACGAATCCGCAGCATTGACCGTGCTGAGCCGCGAGATACGCGGTCGAGCAGATTGGCTATCTCGCAAGCAAGCATCAGGAACGCTAAGCAAGTCTGACTACTGCTTTCTGCCGGACCCTGCATGGCGGCGACCGCTGATGGTCGATGTCGCGTTGGAGTGCCTACTGCCTATTGGCGACGACTACTGGCTCGCCCCTCCTATTCTGGCTCGGCAGCAAGAGGGGCCAGGACTCAGATCGCGTCTCTTACGACGCACTCAAACGTAGATAGGCTCCTATCGCATGCGCCCCAGTATCCTCGCCCTCGATCTCGAGGGAACCCTGATCTCCAATGCGGTCAGCCAAATTCCTCGACCAGGACTTCGGGATTTCCTAGATTATGCTAGAACCACCTTTGATGAGGTTGTGCTTTTCACAACGGTATCTCGGCATATGTCGCTAAGAATCGCCTTACTTCTGGCTGAGGAAGGCCATGTGCCTGGCTGGTTCACAGGGGTCCGCTACGTCGAATGGACTGGGCCTACCAAGGACCTTCGATTCGTGTCTCCACTACTTGGCCAAGCTCTGCTGCTT